>CAMKAE010000098.1 GCA_946410395.1 uncultured Clostridia bacterium | reverse complement strand
GACGGCGACGTGATGAGCGACATGCTGGCCACAGCCTTCGGCTCCCTGGCCATGATGACCTCCGTGCTGGTGTCCCCGGACGGCAAGTACGAATACGAGGCCGCCCACGGCACCGTGACCCGCCACTACTACCGCTACCTGAAGGGCGAGGCCACCTCCACCAATCCAACCGCCACCATTTTCGCGTGGTCCGGCGCCCTGCGCAAGCGCGGCGAGCTGGATGACCTGCCCGACCTGTGCGACTTCGCGGACCTGCTGGAAGAAGCCACGCTGGACATCATCGCCGGCGGCGTCATGACCAGGGACCTGGCCCTGCTCTGGGACGGGGACGCCCAGAGCGTGACCAGCGAGGAATTCCTGGACGCCATCGCGGACCGGATCCGCGGCGAGCTGGAGGACGCCGAGGAAGATCTGCCGGACTTCGAGGTCATCGACCTGGAGGACGAGGACGGCAATACCGCTTCCTATATGATCGTGTACCGGACGGTCCGGGACGAGGACGACTACGCGGTGCTGCTGTCCCTGGAGGACGAATCCCAGGCGCTGGTGCTGCGCTGCGTCTACCCGGAGGACGAGCCAGACACCTGCCGCTTCGAGGCGCCGGACGACCAGACCGCCCAGGACGTGTTCGCGGAGTTCACCGAGGAGTGCGCCGACATGTTCGGCCCAGACGATGGGGAGGAGGAGCCAGATGACTGATCCTGACGAGCGCTTTGCGCCGGAGGACGAGAAGGAATCCCCGCTGATCGAGATCGGCCGCCAGGCCTACAAGGGCAAAACCTACGCCATCCTCGAGGACGACGAGGACGACGACTCCGTCATCATCGTCGAGGTGACCGAAGCGGACGGCGAGGAATGCTATGAGACCGTCGAAGATCAGTTGATCGCCGAGGAAGTCTTCTACCTGTTCCAGGCCGAAGCCGATGATTATGAGATCGGGGACGCCGAATAAGGCGTGCCCGCCCCAAAGCCTGCCGTGATCGCCTCACGGCGGGTTTTGTTTTGTTCTTTTTCCGTTCCCACTGCCGGAAACATGTGTTATAGGCAGGATTTTGAAGAATAAACGTCGAAAAGAGGTTTGGTTTTTCCGGAAAAATACAAATGGAGGATTGGACATGAAAAAGCTGCTGCTGTTCACCCTGCTGACCGCGATGCTGCTGGCTGTGGGCCTGTGCCTGGCAGAGGGCGCGCCCCAGGTCGGCGACACCGTCAACGGTTTCACCCTGACGGAGATCCGGCCCTTCGACCTGATCGACGCCCAGGTCTACCGTTTCGAGCACGACAAGACCGGCGCCGAGGTGTTCTACATCGCCAACGATGACACCAACCGCGCCTTCACCCTGACCTTCCGCACCTGGCCCATCGACGACACGGGTCTGCCCCATGTCTTCGAGCACGCCACCCTGAGCGGCTCTGAGAAGTATCCTTCCAAGCAGCTGTTCTTCAACCTGAGCTACCAGACCTTCAATTCCTACATGAACGCCTCCACCTACGGCCACATGACCATCTATCCCGTGGCCAGCCTGTCGGAGGCCCAGCTGCTGAAGCTCGCGGACTTCTACACCGACAGCTGCTTCCACCCGATGGTGATGGAGGATGAGTCCATCTACCGCGAGGAAGCCTGGCGCTACCGCATGAACAGCCCCGAGGACCCGCTGACCATCGAGGGCACGGTCTATTCGGAGATGCTCGGCGCCACAAACCTGGACCGCCAGGCCCTGACCAACGCTTACATCGCCGGCTTCCCCGGCTCCACCATCAACTTCAGTCACGGCGGCAACCCGGATCACATCCCGGAGATGACCTGGGACAGCCTGAAGGCCTATCACGACGCCTTCTATCAGCCCTCCAACTGCGTGGCTTACCTCTACGGTGAGCTGGAGGACTACGGCGCTTTCCTGGCGCTGCTCGACGAGACCTTCTCCCAGTATGAGAAGACCGAGCTGGTGCACGAGGATGCCGCCTACACGCCCATCACCGAGCCCGTCACCGCCGAATACGGCTTCCCCACCGAGGCCGGCTCCAACGACAGCCACGCCTCCACCGTCTACTACATGTTCATCTGCAGCGACGCCGAAGGCGAGGATGAGCTGGTGCTCAACACCATGACGGACCTGCTGGTCGCCGGCAACTCCGCCCTGAGCCAGTCTGTCCAGGAAACCCTCCCCTACGGCAGCTTTGCCTGCTACATCGAGACCACCGGCCCCGTCCCCGCCCTGATGTTCACCGTCAGCAACGTGGATCCCCAGGACGCGGAGACCTTCAAGACCCTGGTGGACGAGGCCATCGCCGATGTCGCGGCGAACGGCTTCCCGGCCACGCTGGTGGACAGCGTGCTGTCCTCTATGGAGAAGGACACGCTCCTGATCCGCGAGTCCAGCGATGTGGGCTATAACTCCATCATCCCCAACCTGGCGTATGACTATCGTGCCTCCGGCAATCCCTGGGGCTACATCGACTATGTGGATGCCCTGCTGAACCTGGACAAGACCAACGCCGAAGGCAAGTACGCCGCTGCCGCCGCCAGGTATCTGGCAGGCAGCCAGACGACTGCGTTGGTCACCACCTATCCGGTTCCCGGTCAGAAAGAGGAGAAGGATGCCGCGCTGGCCGCAAAGCTGGCCGAGATCAAGGCTTCCATGACCGAGGAGGAGATCGCGGCCATCGTGACGGCCTCCACCGCGGAGGAGAGCGACCAGATGGACAGCAGCACCGCCTCCATGGTCGCGTCCCTCACCGCCGTCACCAAAGACACCCTGCCCGAGGAAGTCAAGGCCTATGACATCAACGACGTGACCGGCGAGGACGGCATCCGCCGCATCGACGTCACCGCCGGCGTGGACGGCATCGGCCAGGCGGACATCCTGCTGGACGCCACCGGCTTTGCCCCCGAGGATCTCCACTACCTGAAGTTCCTGGCCGGCCTGGCCGGCAAGCTGCCCAGCGCAGCCCATTCGCGTTCCGAACTGTCCGACCTGATGGTCCGCTACCTCTATAACTTCAACGCTCGCATCTCCCTGCTGAAGATGGACGGGAAGGTCTCCCCCCATTTCCGGGTGAACTGGATCGCCACGGACGACGACCTGGCCCCGAGCTACGATCTGGTCCGCGAACTGATCTTTGAGGAAGACGTGGACGATGCCCAGTCGCTCCTGGACGCCGTTCAGGCCATGAAATCCAGCCTGCGCACCGAGATCAACGGCAACGGCTACTCCGTGATGGTCTACCGCTCCGCCGGCCGGTACAACGAGATCTACAACCTCTACAGCTATGTGAACTATCTGGACTACTACGCCTTCCTGGAGCGGGCCGAAGCCCAGCTGCAGGAGGATCCCGACGCCTTCATCGCGGAGCTGAAGCGGGTCCGCGAGCAGCTGAAGAACGCCACCGGCGCCATCAGCATGTTCGCCGGCAGCCCGGACAGCATCGCCGTCAACCGTCCGCTGGCCGACGCTTTCCTGGCCGGCCTGAACCGGGAGCCCATTACACCCGTCAGCTATGACAGCGTGCCCGTGGCCGCGGCCCGCGAAGCCCTGGTCCTGGACACCTCCGTGCAGTTCAACGGCGTGCTGGCCGGTCTGGAAGACGTGGGGCTGACGGAGTACAGCGCCGATCTGGACGCGGTCAACAGCTACATGATGGACGCCTTCCTCTATCCCCTGCTGCGCGACCAGTACGGCGCCTATTCCGTGGCCAGCGGCGCGAGCGAAGAGCTGGGCATGTACATCTTCAGCTACCGCGACCCCAACGTCGCCGAGACCTTCGCGGTCTATGACAGCCTGGGCGACCGGCTCGCGGCCGCCGCTGTGGATCAGGAGACGCTGGACGGCTACATCCTCTCTTCCTATAACTATTACGCGCTGCCCGCCGGCGAGCTCTCCGGCGCCGTGAGCGCGGCCATCAGCCTGCTCGAGGGCAAGGATCCCTATGAGCCCATCAAATGGATGGAGCAGCTGAAGGCGCTCACGCCCGAAAAGCTGGCCTCCTACGCGGACGCTTTCCGTCAGCTGGCCGCCAACGGCAGCATCTTCACCGTCGGCGGAGCCGGCGTCGTGAACGCCAACGCCGAGCGCTACGATGTGATCCTGAATCCCTTCGGTGTTCAGGACATGAGCAATGCCTCCTTCGAGGACCTGCCCGAGGATCATCCCTTCTACACCGTCGTCAAGGCGGCCATCGCCGATGGCTTCATGGCGCCGCTGAGCGACACGGCCTTCGGCGTGGACGAACCCGCCACGGTCGGGGACTACCTGGGCGCGATCTTCGTCCTGATCGGCGGCCCCTCCGGCGATCCCGAGGGCTGCCTGAGCTTCCTGGCCGAAAACGGCGTGATGAGCGCGGACACCGACCTGAGCACGCCCCTCACCGAGGGCTTTGCCGTCGAGCTGTTCACCATGCTCGGCGGTCAGGCGGACACCGATGATCCGGATCACATCATGACCCGGGGCGATCTGGCCAACTGGCTGGAAGGCGAGTAATCTGCTATCCCTTTGGGGCTGTGACAAGCGTCACAGCCCCTTTTTGTCTCCCTTTTCATACGTTTTTGTATTGTTTATGTTTTTGAAACATGAGCGAAACACAGCTGAAACAGATGAGGCCCCGATCGCCCGCGGGCGCGCTTGACCTGTGCCGGGGTGCATGCTATACTTTTTCTGCTGCGAGGTACTTCCTTCGGCAAGCATTGAAAGAGGGCTGAACAATACGTGTTTATGAAAAAAAGGCCTGTGCGCCAGGCCCATTGGGATCCCGCCACCCAGACGCCTGCCATTCGCTGCAGCATCTGCACCGGCGAGCAGGTGGCCGGCTTTATCAACCGGGAGAGCGGTTCCTTCAGCGCCATCCAGCTGCTGCAGGACGAGGGAGACCTGGAGGACTTCCGGGACGCCTACGGGCTGGGCGACATGACCATCCGGAAAATCTACTGAACGGGCCGGCGCGGATGCCGGTCCTGTTTTTATGGGAGGGAACCCCATGAGCGGCACTTTGCTGGTCACAGCCTTCGAGCCTTTCGGAGGCGAGCGCGTCAACGCGTCCCGCAGCGCCGTGGACGCCCTGCCGGAGCGGATCGGGGCCTGGGCGCTGGTCCGGCGGACGCTGCCCGTGGTTTTCGGCGAGGCGGCCCGGCAGGTGATCCGGGCCGCGGAGGAAACCCATGCGGACGCCGTCCTCTGCATCGGCCAGGCCGCCGGCCGGAGCAAGGTCACCCCGGAAATGCTGGGCGTCAATCTGCGCTACGCAGCCATCCCGGACAACGCGGGCCACGCGCCAAAGGATGAGCCGGTGGAAGAAGGCGGCCCGGCCGCGGTCTTCTCCACCCTGCCGGTGCGGCGGATGGCACAGGCCATCTGCGACGCGGGCCTTCCGGGGGCCGTCTCCCTTTCCGCGGGCGCCTATGTGTGCAACGACGTGCTGTACAGCGTGCTGCGTCACTTTTCCGGCACCGCCGTCCGGGCCGGGTTTGTCCACGTTCCCGCCCTTCCCGGACAGAACGCGGTCTGTCTCCCGGCCGCGAACGCCGCGGCGGCGCTGTGCGCAGCCATCCTCGCCCTGTGAGCGGATCCCGCCGCAGGGTTTCTCTCACAGAAAAAAGCGGAGGCCGCAGCCCCCGCCGGAATGCTTATTTGGTGCCGAAGAGCCGGTCGCCCGCGTCCCCCAGGCCGGGCACGATGTACCCGTGCTCGTTGAGGTGATCGTCCAGGCCGGCCACATAGATGTCCACGTCCGGGTGATCCTTCTGAATGCGCGCAACGCCCTCGGGTGCGGCGATCAGGTCGATCAGGCGGATGTGGGTGCAGCCGCGCTGCTTGATGAAGCGGATGGCCGCGCTGGCGCTGCCGCCGGTGGCCAGCATGGGATCCACGAGAAGGATCTCCCGCGTTTCGGAGTCCGCGGGCAGCTTGCAGTAGTACTCCACGGGCTCCAGGGTCTGCGGATCCCGGTAGAGGCCGATGTGGCCCACCTTTGCGGCGGGGATCATGTTGAGGACGCCGTCCACCATGCCCAGGCCGGCCCGCAGGATCGGCACCACCGCGAGTTTTCTGCCCGCCAGCTTTCGCCCGGTGCAGGTGCAGATGGGCGTTTCGATCTGAACCTCCTCGGTCTCCAGGTCGCGGGTCACCTCATAGATCATCAGCATGGAGATTTCTTCCAGCAGCTCACGAAATTCCTTGGGGCCGGTGGCTTTGTCCCGCATGATGGAGAGCTTGTGCTGAATCAGGGGATGATCGAATACAACGAGTTTGCTCATGGGCTGTCCTCCTGTTCCTGTCCTGGGCATTCCGGTCGGTTTCCGGAATCTTGCACCTGTCATTATAATGCATCGGCGCGGGATATGCAATCACGATTTGCCGCGCTGCGAAAAGAAAAGCGGAGAAAAGCCACAGCGACGCCGAATGCCGCTGTGGCCGGAATGGTTCAGCAGTTGCGCTCCTTGCCCATGAAGCAGACCGCCAGGGTGCCGGGGCCGCAGTGGGCGCCGATCACCGGGCCGATGTGGTCGATGCGGACGCGGATGCCCGGCACCCGCTCCACCAGCGCGTCCCGCAGCTTCTCCGCCTCCTCCGGCGCGTCCGCGTGGAGCACGAAGGTCGTGGATTCCGCCGGATCCTCGATGCCGTCCACCGCTTTATCCAGCAGCCAGTTGAAGGCCTTCTTGCGTCCGCGGACCTTGTCCACGCTGACGAGCTTGCCCTCGCGGTTTTCCATGATGATGGGCTTCAGGTCCAGCATGGTGCCCATGGCCGCGGCGGCGGTGGAAATGCGGCCGCCCCGCTTGAGGTACTTCAGGTCGTCCACCGTAAAATAGCCGTTGGCCCGCATCCGGTTCTTCTCGATCCAGTCGGCCACCTCCTCGATGGGCGCGCCGTTGCGGTACATCTCGTGAGCCTCCAGGATCAGCGTCACCATGACGCAGGAGATGGACAGCGTGTCCACCACGATGAATTTCCGCTCGGGGTATTTCTTCAACAGCTCCTCCCGGGCAGCGTAGACCTCCCGCAGGGTCATGGAGAGCTGGCTGGAGAAGGCGACGAAGAGCAGATCCTTCTCCTTGAGGATCGGCTCGAAGTAGTCCAGATAGGTCTCCTTGTTCAGCGCGCTGGTCACCGGCGTGGCGCCGTTGCGCATGGCCTCGAAGTAGCTCTTGTGGTCCAGGGTCTTGCCCAGGTCGTCGAGGTACTCCTTGCCGTTCACCGCGTAGGGCATGTAGACAACCGGTATGTCGTATTTCTCCTTGAGATCATACGGCAGATCGCTGTCGCTGTCCGTCATGAACACGTAATCCATCCCGGAATCAACCTCCTTGTCCTCAGTCATCGGAGCACGTGGGATATGAATCAAATGAACAATGGTATTGTAAACCATTTGACCTGAAATTGCAACCCACATCCCCGACATGGGCGCAGAAAGACAAGGTTCGGACAAAAAATGATTTGACAAACCGCCGTTTTCCTGTCATGATGAATATGCGAACAAGGAGGAACCGATATGCATTTTCTTCTGGTCAACGACGACGGTTTTGACGCTCCGGAGCTGGCACTGCTGTGCAGGGCCGCCGCGGCCCGCGGACACCGGGTCACGGTGGTGGCGCCGGACACGCAGCAGAGCGCCCGCTCCCACTGCTTCACGATCTTCTCCCCGCTCTTTGCCAAACAGGCATCCATGGCCGGCGCAGCCTCCGCCTGGCGGGTCAGCGGCACACCGGTGGACTGCACCCGGCTGGGCATGCTGGCCCTGACGGAGGGCGAGCCGGTGGACCTGGTGATCAGCGGCATCAATCAGGGCTACAACATCGGCCTGGCCACCTACGTCAGCGGCACCGTCGGCGCGGCGCGCGAGGCCGCCTTTGCCCA
>CAMKAE010000097.1 GCA_946410395.1 uncultured Clostridia bacterium | reverse complement strand
GAGAAGGAGCTGGGCCTGACGCCGGCGGCCCTGAAGAAGATGAACGAGGCGGCGATGCGGCCCCAGAAGACAAGCAGCTTCGCCGCGGCGCTGAGCGCGGCGCTGGGGAGCGCGGCGGGCTGAGAAGGAGGATGACGGCATGGCGGAGCGCCGGACGGCGGCGCTGGCCGCGACGGCGGGCCCGGTGCCGGCCCTGAAGGGCAAATACGCGGCGGAGGTGCTCGCCTACGCCCGGGGTGTGGTGGACGGCTCCATCATCGCCGGCGAGGATCGGGTGCTCGGGTGTGCGCGCTTCCTGCGGATGCTGACCGACCCGCGCTACGAGGCGCGGAGCCGGGACGCGGACTTCGTGATCAGCATCATCGAGTCCAGCTTCCGGCACCGGCAGGGCGAGAAGCTGGACGGGACGCCGCTGCGGAATACGCCCTTCCTGCTGGAGCCCTGGCAGAAGTACGTGATCTACGGGATGCTCCTCTTCTGGTACCCGGGGACGAACGAGCGCGTCGTGAAAGAGGCGTTCATCTTCATCCCCCGGAAGAACGGCAAGACGATCCTGGTCTCCGCCCTGGCGTGGGCGCTGTCCATCCTCCAGCGGGCCAGCGGCTCGGTGGTCTACGTGGTGGGCGCGGCGCTCAAGCAGGCCATGGAGACCTTCGAGAACTGGGACTACAATCTGGAGCACGTGCAGTACCCGGACAAGCGGGCCGCGATGGCGGACGGTTGGGAGATCCACGACAACAACATGGAGCACGCCATCAGCCACGCCGACCTCGCGGGCGGCTCGGTCTCCCTGAACGCCCTGGCCTCCAACCCGGACGGCCAGGACTCGTTCAACTGCAACATCGTCATCGCCGACGAGGTGCACGCCTACAAGAGCCCGAAGCAGTACAACATCCTGAAGGAGGCAACGAAGGCCTACACGAACAAGCTGGTGATCGCGATCACGACCGCCGGCGACGACGGGACGAGCTTCTGCGCGCAGCGGCTCACCTACTGCCGGCGGGTGCTGCGGGAGAAGTACGACAACGAGAACCTCTTCGCTTTCATCTGCTGCGCGGACGAGGACGAGAAGGGGAACGTCAACATCCTGGACCCGATCCAGCACCAGAAGGCGAACCCCTCCTACGGCGTGACGATCCGGCCGGCGGACATCATGAACGACGCCCAGCAGGCCCAGGACGACCCGCAGCAGCGGAAGGACTTCCTGGCGAAGTCGCTGAACGTGTTCACGGCCCAGACGAAGGCCTACTTCGAGCTCTCGACCTTCCGCTGGTCGAACGCGAAGGCCGGCGAGGCCCTGGGGATCGACTCGGAGTGGCCGCTGGAGAAGAAGATCGAGCGGGTGCTGAAGCTGCCGGTGAAGTGGTACGGCGGCGCGGACCTGTCAAAGCTCCACGACCTGACGGCGGCGGTGCTGCACGGGACGTACAAGGGCATCGACATCTGCCTGCCGCACGCCTGGTTCCCGGTGGTGGCGGCGGCGGTGAAGGCCGACCAGGACAACATCCCCCTCTTCGGCTGGCGGGATGACGGGTGGCTGGACATGTGCAACGCGCCGACGAACAACCACGCGGACGTGGTAAAGTGGTTTGTGAAGATGCGGCAGCGGGGATTCAAGATCCGGCAGGTGGGCCACGACCGCAAATTCTGCCGGGAGTATTTCATCGGGATGAAGGCGGCAGGCTTCACGGTGGTGGATCAGCCGCAGTATCACTACAAAAAGTCGGAAGGTTTCCGGCGGATCGAAGAAAAGGCCCTGAACGGGCTTTTTTACTACTTCGGGTCGGAGGCCTACGAGTACTGCGTGCAGAACGTGCACGCGGTGGAGAAGACGGACGACATGATCCAGTATGACAAGATCGAGGAAAACCGCCGCATTGATATCTTCGACGCGGACGTGTTCGCCACGGTGCGGATGCTGGAGGACCTGGAGCGATCCGGCAAGGCCGGGACTTGGTTTGGAGAGGGTGAAAGCAAATGAACGTGAGAGACTGGGCGCGGGGCCTCTTCCGCGGCAGGGGGCAGAAGCGGAGCGCGGGCAGCGTGGGCTTCGTTCTGGCCGATGAGGATCTGTGCTGCGCCGGGTACACGCGGCTGAGCGACTGCCCCGAGATCCAGACGGCCTGCCTGCGCATCGCGGAGCTGATCGGGTCGATGACGATCCACCTGATGAGCAACACGGACGAGGGCGACGTGCGGATCGTCAACGAGCTGAGCCGGATGATCGACATCACGCCCTGCGACACGATGACGCGGAGCCAATGGATGGCGGCGATCGTGATGACGATGCTGCTCTACGGCAAGGGCAACGCCGTGGTGGTGCCCCACACGTCGGACGGCATCCTGACGGCGCTGGAGCCCATCAGCGCGGACCGGGTGACCTTCATCCCCGAGAAGGGGAGCTACCGGCGGTACAAGGTCGCCATCGACGGCGTCCCGCGGGACCCGGAGGCGGTGCTGCACTTCGCCTACAACCCCGACCGGAACTACCTCTGGAAGGGGCAGGGCATGCAGGTGACGCTCAAGGCCATCGCGGACAACCTGAAGCAGGGCCAGGCGACGGTGAACGCCTTCCTTCGGAGCAACTGGAAGCCGTCGATCATCGTGAAGGTGGACGCGCTGACGGAGGAGTTCGCCAGCCCAGAGGGCCGGAAGAAGCTGCTGGAGACCTACATCCACCCGCAGACGCCCGGCGAGCCCTGGATGATCCCCGCGGAGGCCTTCGCGGTGGAGCAGGTGCGGCCCCTCTCGCTGGCCGACCTGGCGATCCGGGATACGATGGAGATGGACAAGCGGACCGTCGCGGCGGTGCTGGGCGTGCCGGCCTTCCTGCTGGGGGTGGGCGCCTTCAACCGGGAGGAGTGGAACAACTTCGTCCAGTCGAAGATCCGGCCCCTGGCGTTGGCGATCCAGCAGGAGCTGACGCGGGGGCTGATCCTCTCGCCGAAGTGGTACCTGCAGTTTAACACCTGGAGCCTGATGGACTACGACCTCAAGAGCGTCAGCGACATCCTGCTGGCGGGCGCGGACCGCGGCTACGTCAACGGCGACGAGTGGCGCGACCGGGTGCACCTGACGCCGGCGGGGCTGAAGGAGTACAAGGTGCTGGAGAACTACATCCCGGCGGACATGTCGGGACAGCAGAAGAAGCTGGTGCAGGAATGAAGATCAAGCTGAGCTGTCCGCACGCCGTCTACGGGGACGAGATGCGGATCTGGTGCAAGAGACGGGGCGACTGGTGCGCTCACGTCTTTTTCAAACGCTGCAAGGGCTGGTGGTCGCTGACGCCGTCGGCGGCGGACTGCCCGGTGCGGAAGGAGGAGGATCACGATGACTGATCAGGAGAGGCGCACGGCGGAGGACCGGGTGGTCCGGGCCGTGATGACGGAATACCAGACGAGGGAGGACGAGAACGGCGGGAAGCACATCACCGGCTACTTCGCCGTCTTCAATTCCAATTATGAAATTGGCCCCGGCATGAGCGAGAGCGTCGCGCCCGGAGCCTTTTCTAATTCCCTGGCAGGCGGGGACATTCGGGCCCTGACCAACCATGACAGCCGGCTTGTACTGGGCCGGACGAAGGCACACACCCTGGAGCTCCGGGAAGACGAGCGCGGCCTGTGGGGCGACATCACCATCAATCCGAACGATGGGGACGCCGTCAACACCTGGGAGCGCGTTCGCCGGGGCGACGTGGATCAGTGCTCGTTCGGGTTTGAAATTGTCAGCGAGGAGACCGAGTTCCGCGATGACAACTCCGTACACTGGACGATCACGGAGGTCAGACTGCACGAGGTGAGCGTCTGCACCTTCCCGGCCTATGAGGCCACGAGCGTCTCCGCCCGCAGCGCGCAGCGCGACGAGCTGGAGAAGCGCCGCCTCCAGGCGTGGAAAGAACGCATGAAAGGAGTGCTGCAACATGGCACTTAAAGCCCTGATGCTTCGGAAGAAGATCGACCTGAAGCAGAAAGAACTGGACGCCCTCAAGACCCAGCGCGACGCGCTGGACGCGAAGGAGGCCGACCTGACCCGCGCCATCGACGAGGTGGAGAACGCGGAGGAGCAGGCCGCCGTCGAGGAGGACGTCAATGCCCTGGGCGAGGAGCGCAAGACCCTGGACCAGTCGATCCGGGAGACCGAGAGCGCCCTGGACGCCCTGAACGATGAGCTGGCCGCCGAGGAGGCCGCTCAGGACACCGAGCCGGAGCAGCGGGAGAAGCCCGCGCCCGACGAGACCAAGCGCGAGAGGAGCGAGAAGAAAATGGAGAACCGCAATGTCGTCATGACCACCCGGGACCGCCTGGCGGAGATCGTCACCCGCGACGAGATGAAGTCCTACCTGGGCGAAGTCCGCGCCGCGATGAAGGAAAAGCGCGCCCTGACCAACGTGGGCCTGACCATCCCCGAGGTGCTGCTGGGCCTGATCCGCGAGAACATCGAGGGCTATAGCAAGCTCTACAAGCACGTGACCGTGCGCCACATCAGCGGCGACGGCCGTCAGCTTGTCATGGGCACCGCGCCGGAGGCCATCTGGACCGACTGCTGTGCCAACCTAAACGAGCTGAGCCTGGCCTTCTACGATCTGGAGCTGAACTGCTTCAAGGTGGGCGGCTTCTTCGCGATCTGCAACGCCACTCTCGAGGACAGCGATCTGAACCTGGCCTCCGAGCTGGTGAGCGCCATCGGCCAGGCCATCGGCCTCGCCATGGACAAGGCGATCCTCTTCGGCCGCAACGCCAACACCACCCAGAAGATGCCCCAGGGCATCGTGAGCCGCCTGGTCCAGACCGAAGCGCCCACTGGCTATCCCGCCACCGCGCGCCCCTGGGTCGACCTGCACACCACCAACATCATCACCATCCCCGCCGCCACCAAGGGCGTGGATCTCTTCGCCGCCGTGGTGACCGCCGCGGGCGCGGCCAAGAGCAAGTACGCCAAGGGCGGCCTGACCTGGGCGATGAACGAGACCACCTACACGGCCCTGATGGCCGCCGCCGTGCTGGCGACCGCCTCCGGCCAGATCGTGACCGCCCTGAGCGGCGTGATGCCCATCGTGGGCGGCACCATCGAGATCCTGCCCTTCCTGGCGGATAACGTGATCATCGGCGGCTACTTCGACACCTACGTCCTGGCCGAGCGCGCCGGCGATAAGTTCGCCACCTCTGAGCACGTCCGCTTCCTGGCCGATCAGACCGTGTTCAAGGGCACGGCCCGCTATGACGGCGCGCCCGCCGTCGCGGAGGCTTTCGTGGCCATCGGCATCGGCGGCACCACGCCTACCGCCACCATGACCTTCGCTACCGACACCGCCAACTGATGAAGGTTCTGCGGACGTTCATCTGGCCGGGTGACCCGCTGCACATCTACCACGAGGGCGACGTGTTCCCCCGTCCGGGCATCGACCCGGACGAGGGAGCCGTCCGGGCGCTGGTCGCGGACGGGCTGATCGAGGCGGAGAAACCGGCCAGGAAGGCGAAAACGAAAAAGGAGGGGTGAGCCGTGGTCAATGTGAGCCAGGCGCTGGAGCTGGTCAAGACGCGCCTCAACCGGCTGCAGACGGATCAGACCCTCGACCACTACTTTGAGGCGCGGATCACCGCAGCGGCCCAGGAGCTGGAGGGGACGGGCATCAAGCTCGACCCGGACAGCGCCGAGGACCTGCTGCTGGTGGTGGACTACACCGTGTGGCAATACCAGAGCCGCGACAGCCAGACCGGGATGCCCGACTGGCTGCGGCTGCGCCGGCGGGAACGCTGGGTGCGGCAGGGGGTGCGGGCGGATGATTCTTGATTCCGGGATCTGCACCATCTTCCGCAAGGTGGACGCCGCCATGAGCGGCGAGAAGCCGAAGGCGGTCTACATCGTGATCGGGCGGAGCTGGTACGGGGAGGCCAACTTCGAGACCTCCCCCGCCAGGCCCACCGAGGGACGGCGGGAGCTGCGGACAGACGCCCGGATTCGGGTGCTCCAGAACCGCTCCATCCGCCAGAACGACGTGGTGGTGCTGCGGGAGATGGCCGACTGGAACGACGGGACGGCGGGCGAACCGGTCTACCGGGTCCAGCGGGCCTGGCACGGCATCGACGACGACGGCCCGACGCCCATCACCGACCTGAGCCTGGAGGTGACGCGGCCATGACGCGGGAGGAGATCCGCACGATGCTGGTCGCCGTCGATCCGGCGATCCGGCGCGGCTTCTCGATGGAGAAGGAAGAGGACTACACCTACTGGGAGGAGACGAGACGCCTGCCCCTGTTGTCGGACGATGTCCACGACGAGGCCTGGCGTTTTTACGTCCACCGATACACCCAGGACGAGGCCGATCCCATGGCGGAGCGGCTGATGGAGGCCCTGGAAGCGGACGACCGGGTGAGCGTGAGCCACACGATCGACTACGACCGCGAGGAGGGCTGGATTCACCACATCTTCGAGTGCGAGGGCTACTGAGATGGCAGGATTCGACGCGAGCGGCCTGGACGAGCTGGTCCGGGACATGACCCGGCTGGGGCAGCGCACCGGGGCCATGGCGCAGGCCATGACCCAGGAGGCGGGCAACGAGATCGCCGCCAGCTGGCGGCGCGAGGCTGAAAAAAGGAAGTTCCGCAAGAGCGGCGCGATGATCGAGTCCATCGGCACGCCGGAGGGCGTGCAGTCCTTCGGGAACGGCGGCACGGTGTACGTGGACGTCTACCCCAAGGGCAAGGACAAGAAGGGCACGCGGAACGCGGAGAAGGCCTTCATCCTGCACTACGGCACGAAGCACATCCAGCCGAGCTACTGGGCCGACGCGGCGAACGACGCCGCGGAGCCGGCCGTGGGCGAAAAGCTGGAGGAGATGTGGGGCAACTACTTGGAGACAGGAACCGTCCCGGCGGTGGCCGGGGAGGAAAAGGAGTGAAACAACATGGCATTTATCGGCATGCGGCACGTGGTCGCCGCCACCCTGGCCAACCATGTGGACGGCAGCGAGCCCACCTACAACGCGGGCATGGTGATCGGCCGCGCGATGACCGCGAACCTGACCATCAACCGCGCCAACAACCCCCTGCGGGCCGATGACGTGGACGCCGAGGACGACAACGGCATCACCGGCATGCAGGTGCAGGTCGGCGTGGACGACGTGACCGAGGAGGCCCAGGCCTATCTGGGCCTGCTGGAGTCCGTCCAGGGCGCCGGCAACGACAGCACCTACTACCTGGAGACCGCGGCCAGCGCAAAGCACGTCGGCTTGGGCTACATGCGCGTCCGCCGCAAAAATGGCGTGACCAGCTACCAGGGCATCTGGATCTACAAGAGCCTGTTCGGCCTCACGTCGGAGACGGCGGAGACCAAGCAGGAGACCATCAACTGGCAGACCCCGACCCTGGACGGCAAGGCCGAGGCCCTGCAGATTCGCGGCAGTGGCGAGCCCGTCTTCCGGAAGAAGGCGAACTTCACCACGGCGGCGGCGTGCATCGCCTGGCTGGACGGCCTGGCGGGCATCTAAGCGTAAGCATCCCAACAGCCAGAGCGGCGAAAGTCGTGCACCCGCCGCTCTGGCGCTGTTGGCGGTTTTGGAACCCAAAAGGAGGAACGACCCCATGAAGACGACCCCGCTGAAGGTCGGGAAAAGGACTTTCGCGCTGGCTTACACCGCCGAGGCGCTGGCAAGGTTCGAGGAGTCGGTGGACGGGTTTGACTCCGCGAAGATCGCGGAGCAGACGAAGACGATGAGCACGCTGCTCGACGCGGTGACGATCCTGGCCCGGGAGGGCGAGTACCTCGAAGGCCGGGAGCTGGACGTGGACCGGCGCTGGTTCGGGGCGCACATCTCGCCCAGCCCGCTGAGCATGGCGAAGGTTCAGATGGCGGT
>CAMKAE010000096.1 GCA_946410395.1 uncultured Clostridia bacterium | reverse complement strand
CTCTCCTTTATCGGCGACTGCTCCATCGGCGACGCCTACCGCAGCCGCAACAGCGAGCTGAGCCTCACGGCCATGATCGAGCAGAACGGCTATGACTGGCCCTTCTCCACCGTGACCCCGTGGCTGGCTCACGACGACTGCACCTTCGCCAACCTCGAGGTTGTGCTCACCGAGAAGGCCAACCTGCGCAAGGACATCATGTACCCGCTCATCGGCAAGCCGGAATTCACGGAGGTGCTCAAGGCCGGCAGCATCGAAGTGGTCAATACGGTCAACAACCACTGCATGGACTACCAGGCCACGGGCTACAACGACACCCTGGCCGCGCTGGACGCCGCCGGCATCACCAACTTCGGGTCCACCGCCTGGAAAAACCATCCGGAGTGGGACGTATACCCCATCGTCGAGGTCAAGGGGCTGAAGATCGGGCTGGTGGGCTTCACCTATCCCCAGAACGGGGACCTCAAGAACATCGCGGCGCGCATCGCCGCCCTGCGGGAGCAGGGAGCGCAGCTTGTGGTCGTCAGCCTCCACTGGGGGCGGGAGACCTACCTGACCCCCAACAGCGGCCAGTACGGCTACGCGAAAAAGGTCATCGACAGCGGGGCCGACGTCGTCTGGGGTCACCACCCCCATGTGCTGCAGCCCATCTATTTCTACAAGGACAAGCCCATCATGTTCTCCACCGGAAACTTCATTTTCGGCACGATCAGCGACGTGGATCCCTACACCGGGATCTTCCAGCTGACCTACGAGCTGGACGAGGCGGGAAACCCGGTGCTCAAACGTCTGGGCACCGTCGCCCTGAAGGCCCGGCACAAAAAGGGCGAGTACCGCCCGGAGGTGCTGACAGAGCAGAAGGAGATCCTCACCTGCCGCAGGCGGATGTACGCCACCAAAGCGGTCAACGGCCTGACCTGCATTCCCGCGGGCTTTGAGGACACCGGCATCGTGTATATCCGGGAGGACGGGAGCCTGTCCCTGACAAAAGACTGACCCTCGATCGACAGAAAGGCGGATCACAAGACATGAGATTCCTGCGCTACTTCTTCATCATCCTGCTGGCGGCAGCCCTCATCTGGCTGGTTCCCTCCGAAAAAGCGCTGGGCGAGACCGCGGAAGAGCAGCCCCTGGGCGAGATCAATCCCATCCCCATGGATCAGGCCGCCATGGACCCGGTGGACCCGCAGTATTATCTCTCCGACACCCTCTACGAGGATCCCTCCCTGCGGGTGGAAATCTCCTCCGGGCGCGCCTTCGACACGGATTATCTCGTGCTGCGCATCAAAATCGCCGACCCCAGCCAGCTGCGCTCCCATGTGGAGAAGTCCTCTGACGGCAACTACGGCGACCGGATCGCCTCCCGCCTCAATGCGGTGCTGGCCATCACCGGCGACACGCACCGCACCAACAAGGACGGCGTCAAGGGCAAGTACGTGATCCGGCAGCAGAAAGAGATCATGGTGACCAACTGGAAGGACAAGGGTTACTTTGACATCCTCTTCATCGACTCCGCCGGGGATCTGCACGTGCTGAAGGCCCCCACCCGGGAAGAGTGCGACGCCTTTATGGAAAGCCACGACGTCATCAACACCTTCTCCTTCGGCCCGGCCCTGGTCGTCGACGGGGTCGTGCAGGGCAGGCCGGCGGATCACAGCCGGCGCAACGACCGCGCCAACGGCGTCGGCTGGGACAAGCGCGCCCAGCGGCTCTCCTTCGCCCAGACCGGCCCCCTGGAGTACATGGTGGTGGTCACCGGCGGCCCGGACAACCCCAAGTGCAAGGGCATGACCATGGACGAATACATCGAAGTGATCCTGCGAGAAGGCTCCCCCTCCGTGGTCTACAACCTGGACGGCGGCAACTCCGCCTGGGTGGTGTTCAACAACCAGAAGATCAACCTCTTCGGCCGGTCCCTGACCGCCGGCAAGCGCCGCATCGAAGACATGATCTATTTCGCAAGTGCCTGGCATGCCTATCCCGTGGCGGAACCGGAGGAAAGCACGGAGAGTGAGGAGGTCGGACAGCCTTGACGTCTGATGAAACAAAGCTGTTTTCCCTCCCGGAGACGGCTTTCCCGTGGCTTGTCATGGCCGCCGCGGTGATCGTGTTCGCCGTCATGATGATCTTCCGCAAGCGGGCGGGGGTCCGTTCCGCGGCAGTGGAGTGGTACACCCTCTTCGCCATCCCGCTGGGCGTCTTCATGGGCCATCTGTTCTTCGCCGTGTCCAAGGTGGGTGAATACCTTTCCCAGGAAGACTACGGCTTTGCCTTTTTCTTCACCCCCTGGCGGGGCGGGTTCATGTTCTGGGGCGTGGTGCTGGGCTGCTGGCTTGCGATTCTGCTGGCAGGCGCCTGCGCGAGGCAAAGCAGGGATCAGCGCCGACGCCTGACAGATCTGGCTGCGGTGGGGCTGATCCTGCTGATCGCGCTGATCCGGCTGGCAGAGCCCTTTGACACCGTCATGGGCCGCGGGCAGGGCTTCGGCCTGCCCGTCGAAGGCAGCGCGCCCTCCTTCTTCCCCTTCGCCTTCAGCCCCGAGCCCGAATACCCGGAGGACCGCTATTACGCCATCTTCATGGCCGAAGCGCTGTACGCCCTCGGTGTCTTCCTTTTCGCGCTCATCGGCATGAAGCGCCGCCCGGCGGGCAAGACCGCGGGGCTGACGCTGCTGCTCTACGCCGCTGGGCAGGTCTTCTTCGAGTTTGTCCGGCAGGACTACACCGTCCGCTCCATGTTCATCCGCATCTCTCAGGTGATCTCCGCCGCGGTCCTGGTGCTGCTGCTGATCCTCGCCGTGGCCAAACGCCGCATCACGCTCGGAGATTTCTTCCTGCGGCTGACCGGCTTTGCCCTGCTGGCCTGCATGATCATCTGCATGGAGTTCGCGGACGACGGCAAGCCCTTCATGCTGGACGCGCAGACCCTTCAGAGCCCCGCCGTGCAGGCCGCCGAGGGTGTCCTGGCCGCGGGCGTCCTGCTGTCTCCCCTGGTGGCGGCCGTCGGCGGCGCCGGAACCCTGGGCTTTCATCTGGCCGCGGAAAACGCCGAAGTCTACGACGGCAATGTGATGTATTTCTTTCCCCACTGGCAGGCGTATCTGATCATCTTCGCCTGCGCGCTGTGCATGGCGTTCCTGGTCTGGCTGGCCCTGTACCCGCTCCGCCGCGACACTGAGGAAACGGAGGAAGCACTGTCATGAACGTGCTGAGCCTTCTGCTCGCCCGCGTCCTGCTGGACAGCGGAACGAGCATCCTGGAGCTCCTGCTCGGCGGGCTATACCTGATCGGTCTTTGCGGCATCTTCACCAAATGCGGCGTGGAGGGCTGGTGGGCGCTGGTGCCCATGGCCCGCTGGCGCAAGCTGGGCGCGTGCGCGGATCGGGAGCCCGAAGGCCGGACGCTGGCCTTTCTGGAGGGGCTGCGGATCCTCCTGTTCCTCATCGACACCTTGCTGCCCGCCGGAACGCTCCGGCTGATGGTGGAGAGCGCGCTCATCATCGTCGGCCTGATCCGGATCATCTACCTGGTCCGGGCCTTCCTGGGCCTCATCGAGGTGTTCGGGGCGCACAAAGCCTGGATCCTGCTGTGGCTCCTGCTTCCATGCATCCCGGCCATGCTCTGGGGTTACGGCCGGCACTGGAAGCCCCGCTGGACCGTGGACGAGTTCCGCAGCGAGGCCGCCGGCTTCTTCTCCGGCAGCAAGGCGGACGTGCTGGACCAGGGCCTGACCGTCAACCTGGAGGAGCGCACCGCCACGGAGCTGTTCCAGAAAAAGTACCTGCTCCGGGACATCCATCTGGTCATCCAGCCCGGCCACATGGTGCTGCTGCTGGGCGGCTCCGGCGCCGGCAAGACCACCTTCATCAACGCCGTCAACGGCTACGAGAAGGCGAAGGCCGAGGTCATGCTCAACGGCCGCAATCTCTACAAGGACTACAAGGAGCTGCAGTACGACATCGGCTTTGTGCCCCAGGGCGACCTGATGCGGGGCTCGGACTCCGTGCTGCGGACCCTGATGGACGCCGCGGCCCTGCGGCTGCCGGTGAGCTTCGACAAGGCCCAGCGCAAGGCCCGGGTCGAGGAGGTCATGGCCATCTTCGGCCTGACGCCGGTGCAGAACAGTCTGGTGAGCAAGCTCTCCGGCGGGCAGCGCAAGCGCCTGTCCATCGCCATGGAGTTCATCTCCAACCCCACCCTGTTCATCCTCGATGAACCCGACTCCGGCCTGGACGGCGTCATGGCGCGGGAGCTGTTCCAGCAGCTGCGCGGCATCGCGGACCAGGGCAAGATCATCATCGTCATCACCCACACCCCGGACCGGGTCATCGACCTGTTCGACGACGTGATCGTGCTGGCCAAGGACGCCACCCGCACGGGCCGTCTGGCCTTCTTCGGCAGCATCGGCGACGCCCGGAGTTTCTTCGGCAAGGAAAAGATGGAAGAGATCGTCAAGTCCGTCAACCGGCAGGAAGAGGGCGGCGAGGGCCGCGCGGACGAGTTCATCCTGCGCTACGCGGAGGAGGTGCGACATGGCTGAGATCGCGAAAATCCGCAACGCCCGGCACCGGGACCGCTTCAGCCAGGTGGGCATCTACCTGGGCAAGCAGCTGCGGTTCTTCATCTATCAGAGCGACTGGAAGGTGCTGCCCATGGCGGGCGTCATCGCCGCGCTGGTGGCGATGGTGATCCGCAGGCGCATCTTCCTCAACATGGAGGGCGACCTGCTGGGCGCCTTCGCCCTGACCTGCGTCGCCATCTGGAACGGCTGCTTCAACTCGATCCAGACGGTGTGCCGGGAGCGGGGCATTGTCAAGCGGGAGCACCGCTCCGGCTTGCACATCACCGCCTACGTGGCGGCCCACATGATCTACCAGCTGGCCCTGTGCCTGGCTCAGACCCTCATCACCATGGCGGTGCTGTCCTTCCTCGGCCTGCGCTTTGCCGACAAGCCCGGCTTCATCACCCCCTGGCGCATCGTGGACATCGGCATCACCATGCTGCTGATCTCCTACGCCTCGGACATGCTGAGCCTGTTCATCTCCAGCATCGCCCACACCACCACCGGGGCCATGACCGTCATGCCCTTTGTGCTGATCTTCCAGCTGGTGTTCTCCGGCGGCATCATGGAGCTCTCCCAGCCCTGGGCCAGGCAGATCTCCAAGCTCACCATCTCGAACTACGGCATCAAGGCCATCGCCGCCCAGGCCGGATACAACGACGACCCCATGATGACCATCTGGCGGATCATCGACCAGCCCACCATGCGCGAGCGGCCGGTGGAGCGGGACATCACCGTCGGGCAGCTGCTGGAGCTGCGCAACAGCGGCTTTGTCAAAGGACTGATCCGGGAGCTGACCGAGGAGGATGACGAGGGCGAGCCCATCCTGTCCTTCAGCGAGGGCCGGGACGCAGCCCCGGAGGCGCTTCCGCAGCAGAGCGATGCGGACAAGATCCAGCAGGCGCTGGACCTCGTGGCCACCGGAGATGACGCGGAGCTGGAAGCCTTCCGGAACTACCGCATCCACATTCACTCCACCGTGAACGAGCTCATGAAAACCTATGACACCCTCAACCACCCGGGCGCCCTGGAGGAGCTGGTCACCGACAAGACCCGGGAGATCAACTACAGCAAGGACTATGCCAGCACGCCGGAGAACGTGTACAGAAACTGGATCTGGCTCGGCGCCTTTGCCCTGTTCTTCGCGCTGCTGGCCACCATCTCCCTCGAACTCATCGATCGGGACAAGCGATGACTCGCCCGACCCACGCCGCCTTCGGGCGGTTTTTTCATTTTATACTATTCTCAGTTAAGTGTTTTATATCAAGTAACAGTATGCGTCCGAAGGTCCAGGGCGATCGGAAAGCCCTGGTCGCGGTCCGCAGACCGCGAAATCCCTTTTCATCCATTTAGCAAGCTGAACTGAGATGAGATGAGTTTTATCCGTCCACAGCGTCGCCCAATTGCATTAGTTTGCAGGATAAAAACAAAGGAAATTCATTTTGAGCGATTTTTCCCTTGCTATTTTTGTTCATAATGACTATAATGGCCATTGCAGCTCCATTTTCTGATATCAGGAGGATGACTTCCATGCCGCTCACCGTTTCCCACCGCTGTCAGCACATCACCCCCTCCATGACCCTTGCCATCGACGCGGCCGCCAAAGAGATGAAGGCCGCCGGCGAGGACGTCATCGGCTTCGGCGCGGGCGAGCCGGACTTTGCCACGCCCCCGCACATCGTGGCTGCCGCCAAGGAGGCCCTGGACCTGGGCATGACCCGCTACACGCCCTCCTCCGGCACCCTGCAGCTGCGCAAGGCCATCTGCGACAAGCTTGCCCGGGACAACGGCCTGCAATATGAGCCCGCGGACGTGATCGTATCCGGCGGTGCGAAGCACAGCCTGTTCAACACCTTCCAGGCGATCCTGGACCCGGGCGACGAGGTGCTGATCCCCACGCCCTGCTGGGTCAGCTACCCGGAGATGGTCCGGATGGCGGGCGGCGTGCCGGTGTTCGTGCCGGCGCTGGAGGAGGAAGCCTTCATCCCCGCCTATGACGAGATCGTGCGGCATATCACCCGCCGCACCAAGGCCTTTGTGCTCACCAGCCCCTCCAATCCCAGCGGCTGCGTCTGGAGCCGCGGCCAGCTGCAAGCCCTGGCGGACCTGTGCGTGGACCGCAAGCTCTTCGTGGTGGCGGACGAGATCTACGAAAAGCTCCTCTACGACCAGCGCACCCACACCTCCATCGCGCAGCTGGGGGATCAGATCAAAAAGCAGACCATCGTCATCAATGGCGTCAGCAAGGCCTTCGCGATGACGGGCTGGCGCATCGGATACGCGGCGGGGCCCCGCGAGGTCATCAGTGCCATGAGCGCCTTCCAGTCCCAGGCCACCAGCAACCCCAACGCCGTCGCCCAGTACGCCTCCATGGTCGCCCTCAACAGCGACCAGACCTGTGTGTGCGAGATGGTGCAGCAGTTCGAGAAGCGCCGGGACACCATCTGCGGGCGCATCAACGCCATCCCCGGCATCTCCTGCCGCAAGCCCGAAGGCGCCTTCTACGTGATGATGAACATCAAGTACATCCTCGGCCGCCGCTATGAGCGCAAGCCGATCGTGGACTCCATGTCCTTTGCCGACACCCTGCTGAAAGCCAAGAAGGTGGCCGTGGTGCCCGGCGTGGCCTTCGAGGCGGAGGGCTACTGCCGCCTGAGCTACGCTACCAGCATGGACAACATCCAGCGCGGCCTGGACCGCATCGCGGAGTTCGTCGGAGAGCTCCGGTAAGCCGAACCAAAGGAGGTTGCGACTTTGTCCGAATTTAAGAAAAAGAACAACGTGCTGATGCAGCACAAGTACCACTACAGCCTGCAGGACGTTGCGGAGCCCAACCTGTACCGGGAGATCTTCTCCTACGACAGCGTGCCGAAGATCACCTTCAACATGCGGCACGTGCCGGAGGACATGCCGGACGAGATCTGGATGACCGACACCACCTTCCGCGACGGCCAGCAGTCCGTCAGCCCCTTCACGCCGGAGCAGATCGTCCATCTGTTCAAGCTGCTCAGCCGTCTGGGCGGCCCCAACGGCCTGGTGCGGCAGAGCGAGTTCTTCCTCTACACGGAAAACGACAAGCGCGCCCTGCGCATGTGCCAGGACCTGGGCCTGCCTTTCCCAGAGATCACCACCTGGATCCGGGCCAACAAGAAGGACTTCGAGCTCGTCAAGCAGGCCGGCGTGGCGGAGACCGGCATCCTGGTGTCCTGCTCCGACTATCATATCTTCAACAAGATGCACCTGACCCGCGCCCAGGCCATGGACAAGTATCTGGGCATCGTCAAGGACGCGCTGAGCATGGGCATCCGGCCCCGCTGCCACTTTGAGGACATCACCCGCGCGGACTATTACGGCTT
>CAMKAE010000095.1 GCA_946410395.1 uncultured Clostridia bacterium | reverse complement strand
TTCCGCTTCACAGGCTGAGCTTGCGCTCCATCAGGAAGGCCGTGGCAAGGTACAGCGCGGCGACATAGGCCATGGAGAGGCCGGTGGCCAGCAGCAGGCTCTGCTGATAGACCGGCAGGGCCGGCAGCAGCGTCTGCGTCCAGTTGATGACATAGGCCAGGACGCCGAAGAGCAGGAAGGCCACGATCACCGGCAGGCGCTTGCCCGGCAGCCACACGTTGGCCAGCACGTCCGCGAAGCAGCCCGCCGCGATGTAGCTCAGCCAGGTGGCCGCATAGGTGACGAAGCCCGTGGTCAGCAGCGTGCCGTCCATCAGGTTCACGTAGGCATACGCCTCCAGCAGGCCGTTGAGGCCGATCCAGACGCCTTCGGCCCGGCTGAAGGTCCGCAGAAAGATGTCGATGTTCAGATAGCCCATGCCGACATAGAGGCCGGCGAAAAACACCAGCATGACGGTGGTCTGGATCAGCTTCGCGCCCAGAATGCCGAAACAGCTGCGGTCCGTCATGAACAGCATGTAGCTCTGGCGTGAGCGGATGTCGCGGTGTAGGGTCAGGATGCAGTTCAGGCCCACCCAGGCCGTGCCGGCAATGGAGAGAAAGAACTGCAGGATCAGGGTGATGGTGACCGCGGGGACGTCCCGCGTGAGGATGCCCAGGAGGAACACCAGCTGATCCGCCAGGGTGACCCCCAGCAGCACCAGGTGGGTCGCCCGCGCCTTGAGAAACTCATACTTCAGCAGTCTCAGCACCGCAGGTCCCACCTTTCCTCGCCGTAGACCCGGCGGTAGACGTCCGAGAGGGAGAGGCCCGTCTCCTGCCGCAGCTGCGCGATGTCCCGCACGCCCACCAGCTTGCCCTCGCGCATGAAAACCGCCGTGTCCGCCAGCCCCTCCAGCTCCTCCACCAGGTGGCTGGACAGCACCATGACGGTCTGCGGCGTGAAGGTCTCCGCGATGGCCTCGGCGATCTCGTCGCGGGAGATCAGATCGATGCCGTTGAAGGGCTCGTCCATCAGGTAAGCCCCGGCCTTGCGGCACAGGATGATCGCCACCTTCAGCTTGGCCATCATGCCCGAGGACAGCTCGTTGATACGCATGCGCCGGTCCAGGTGCATCTTTTTGAGCAGCGCCATCAGCTTCTGCAGGTCATAGTCGCGGAAAAAGTCCCGGTAGTACAAGCCCGCCTGCCGGATCGTCATCCCGTGGTAGAAATAGGCCTCGGTGGGCATGTAGGCCACCTGGAGCCGGCTGCGGCGGCTGACGGGCTTCCCCTGCCAGCGCATCTCCCCCGCGTCGGGGATCACCAGGTCCGCGGCCATTTTCATCCAGGTGGTCTTGCCGCTGCCGTTAGGCCCCAGCATGGCATAGATATGTCCGGGCTCCAGGCGCAGCGAGACATGGTCCACCGCCGTCAGCCCGTTGTAGCGCCGCACAACGTCAACGCTCTCCAGCATAAACGCGATCCTCCGTTCCGGATGCGTCCCCCTTCCTTCCTCAGCGGGAGGAGGACGCCTGATCTTCCTGCCTCTTCCTGTACCAGCGCACGCCTTTGTACACCAGGAAGGCCGCCAGTGCCGCCAGCAGAACCGTCAGCACGGTGTAGGACGATTTCGGCTCCTCGTAGGTGAACCCGTATTCCGGCAGCCTGGTCAGCGCGTCATCCTTGGCCGGTTTGGACTTGGAATAGCTGCGCACAGCCTGCATGTCCGCCGCCTCCGGGTCCGCCGCGACGCGCGCCGCGATCTTCTCCGCGTCCGCCCGATAGACCGAAACCTGATAGGTGACAACGGGGTTGAAGAAGGACGACGTGGCGCTGTCCACGATGCTCACCGTGGTCTGGGGGTCCAGTTCCGGGTGGTTGGCCAGGGTCATGGCGTTCATCCGCTCGTTCTGCGCAAAGCGCTCCTGCTCGGAGTACTCCGCGCTGATGGTCCGGGTGTCGTAGCGGAAGGCGGTGAAGCCCACCACGGTCCCGACGCTCAGCAGCGTCAGGCCGGCCAGCAGCGCCACTGTCTTCTTCGTGAAGACCAGGCTGTCCGCCGTGCTGGCGATGTATCCCTGCCGGTTCAGCGGCGGCACGGTGTAGCGCAGGAAGATGACCAGCACCACGGCCTCCGCCGGGAACAGCGCCAGGTTCTTCACGATCCGCGGCCAATCGATCCAGGCGTATTGCTTTCCGCCCAGCGCCATGTCGTAGTAGAGCACCATGATCGGCGTCTGGATCACGATGTTCACCAGAAAGCAGATCAGGAAGCGCGCCAGCACCACCCGCCACACCGTCACCTTCGTGCGGTAGAGCAGCAGGGCAAAGATCAGCGAGCCCGCGATCTCCGTGAGAATGAATGGGAAGAAATACGGCCCCGTGGGAAAGAGCAGGCAGCCCAGCGTGTCCGTGATCGCCGCGGCGGCGATGGCCACCACCGGCCCGAAGCTCATCGCGCCCAGCGCGTTGACCAGAAAGGCCGTGTTGATGTCCAGATACGGGCCCACCGGGATCTTGATGGCCTTGAAGACCACCCGCAGGGCGATCATCAGCGCCGCGAACACCAGCGTCCGGGTATCCCTGAGCTCCGCCGCCGCCGTGCGCCAGTAGGCCTTCGAGAAGGGGTGCGCATACAGTGTTTTGTTTCCCTGCACGAGAAAAACCTCCTTTCAGAGCATACACAAGCTGTCCGAAGGAGGTTTCTCCTTACACCGTGACCAGCGGGTGCGGGCCGACTGCCGCGGCTTTCGCCTTCGTCCGCCGGGCATCATCCCCGCCCGGCGGCACTTCACGCTTTAGGCCCTACTCTGTACGCGGGCATTATAACAGATTGCGGGCAAAAAGCAAGCGGTTCACCGTTCTTCCAGTGTACCTTCCGCAAAGCGCTTCTCGGCCTCGGCCATGATCTTCTCCGTGGCGGAGACGCCGCAGCGGGACGCGCCGGCCTTGCGGGCAGCCAGGACGGTGTCCAGGTCCCGGATGCCGCCGGAGCCCTTGACGCGCACCTTGTCGGACACCGCGGCCCGCATCAGCTCCAGGTCGGGGATCGTGCAGCCCGCGGAGCCGTAGCCCGTGGAGGTCTTGACGAAGTCCGCGCCGGCCTCCTCAGAGAGCTCGCAGGCGCGCTTCTTCTGCGCGTCGTTCAGGTAGCAGGTCTCGATGATGACCTTGACGATGGCGCCACGCGCATGGGCGTGGTCACAGATCTGCCGGATCTCCTCGCGGACATAATCCTCGTCGCCCCGGATCATCCGGCCGATGTTGATGACCATGTCCAGCTCCTCGCAGCCCTCGTCCAGGGCCAGGTCCGCCTCCGCGACCTTGACGGCGGTCTGGTGAGCGCCGTGCGGGAAGCCGATGACCGTGCAGACCTTGACGCCGCTGCCCTTGAGCAGCTCGGCCATGACCGGCACGTCGCAGGGCCGGGCGCACATGGACGCCGTGTGATACTTCAGGGCCACCGCAGCGCCGTGGCGGATGTCGTCCTCGGTGAGATAGGGCTGCAGGGTGGAATGGTCGAGCATGGACGCGATGTCGGCAGGGGTCAGTTTCATGGGCGTTGCCTCCTTATCATTTCAGTTCGTCGGCTTTATTGTACAGGCGCGCGGAGGCTTTGTCAATTCTTTTCCGCCCGGCCGCGCATCTTTCTCCGCCGTCGCTTGACAAAGGCCCGCGCCGTTGCTATGCTTTCCCTGAAAACAACATGCGGAGGGATTGCAGATGGAAAATCATGCCGAAGCCCTGGCCCTGCTGGACTTTCTGAAGACCGCGCCCACGCCCTGGCACGCCGTGGACGGCATCGCGCGGATGCTGGACGCCGCCGGCTACACCGCCCTGCGGGAGGCTGACCCCTGGTCCCTGGCCCCCGGCGGCCGCTATTATGTCACCCGGAACCTGTCCTCCGTGATCGCTTTCACCCTGCCGGAGGACGCCCCTTCCGGCTTCCTGATCGCCGCGGCCCACAGCGACTCCCCCACCTTCAAGGTCAAGGCGGTGCCCGAGCTGACCGCCGTGGGACGCTACACCCAGCTGGACACGGAGCCCTACGGCGGCATGATCATGTCCTCCTGGCTGGACCGGCCGCTGTCGGTAGCGGGCCGGCTGCTGGTGCGCGGGGAGGGCCGCCTCGAGACCCGCCTGGCCCGCTGCGACCAGGACCTGTGCGTCATCCCCAATGTAGCCATCCACATGAACCGCGAGGTCAACACCGGCTATGCCTGGAAGGCCAATGTGGACCTGATGCCCCTGTGGGGCAGCGAGCGGGCCGGCGGTTCCTTCCTCCGGACCGTCGCGGAAGCCGCCGGAGTTGACCCGGAACGCATCGCGGGGCACGACCTGTACCTGTACAACCGCGTGCCGGGCTGCGTCTGGGGCGTGGAGGGCGCGTACCTCTCCGCCGGGCGCCTGGACGACCTGGAATGCGCCTGGGCCGCGGCCCGGGCCTTCGCCGGCGCCGCCGCGCCCGGGCACGTCAACGTGCTGTGCGTCTTTGACAACGAGGAGGTCGGCAGCAGCACCCGCCAGGGCGCCGACGGCAGCTTCCTGCTGGATGTGCTGACCCGAATCGCCGATGCGGAGGGCGGCAGCGCAAGACTGCCGCGTATGCTGTCGGGCAGCGTGATGGTCTCGGCCGACAACGCCCATGCCGTGCATCCCAACCACCCCGAATACAGCGATCCCGTGAACCGCGTCTGGATGAACGAGGGCGTTGTGATCAAGCACAACGCGCGGCAGAAGTACACCACCGACGCGGTGACCTGCGGGCTGTTCAGCGAAATCTGCCGCGGCGCGGGCGTCCCGGTGCAGCACTTCGCCAACCGCTCGGACCTGCCGGGCGGCTCCACGCTGGGCAACCTGTCCGGCCGGCATGTATCCATCCCGGCGGTGGACATCGGTCTGGCGCAGCTGTCGATGCACTCGGCCTGGGAGACCGCGGGCACGGCGGACGTGCCGCTGATGATCCGGGGACTCAGGGCCTTCTGGGAGACGCCCCTGGTCCCGGACGGGGACGGAGATTACCGCATCGGCTGAGGAGAGGACCATGAGCGATTCCTGCACCTTTCCGGTCATCGCCCGCGCCCGGAACGACTATACCGACAAGTTCGCGGTACCCCGGCAGCCCGGCCTGGTGCCGGAGGTGCTGACCCGCGTCGTGTTCGAGCCGGCCTACCGCAGCCGGGAGGCCCTGCGCGGGCTGGAGGGCTTCTCGCACCTGTGGCTGCTGTGGCACTTTGACCGCGCGGCGCGGGAGGGCTGGTCTCCCACGGTGCGCCCGCCCCGGCTGGGCGGCAACACGCGGATGGGCGTCTTTGCCACCCGGAGTCCCTTCCGCCCCAGCCCGATCGGTCTGAGCGCCGTGCGGCTGCTGCGGGTGGAGGACGACCTCTCCCTGCTGGTGGGCGGCGCCGACCTGGCCGACGGCACCCCGATCCTCGACGTCAAACCCTACCTGCCCTACGCGGACAGCATCCCCGAGGCCTCCGGCGGCTTCGCGGCGCAGGCGCCGGACCCGCGCCTCACCGTGTCCTGCCCGGAGGCGCTGCTGGCGCGCCTGCCGCTGGAGAGCCGGGCCGGCCTGCTGGCCGTGCTCTCCCGGGACCCGCGCCCCGCCTACCAGCGGGATCCGGACCGGGTCTACGGCTTCACCTTCGCGGGCGCGGAGGTCCGCTTCACCGTGGCCGGAGACACCCTGACCGTGCACGACATTCTGGAGGCATCCACATGACAGACTATCTCGCCCTGCTGGGAGAGCGCTTCCCGGTGCGGAACACGAAGGCCCAGCGGACCGCCTTCCGCGCCTGGCTCAGGGAGGAGGTGCAGGCCCTGGGCTACCGGTATACCGAGGAGACCAACGGCTTTTTCCATTGCTCCGCGCTCACGGTGGGCAATCCCGAGAAGGCGCCGCTGGTGCTGGCCGCGCACACCGACACCCCGGCCCGCTGGCTGCTGCCGGACCTGTCCTTCCCCCGCAACATCCCCCTCTGGATCCTGTGGCAGCTGCTGCACATGGTCCTGCTGCTGATCCCCGCACTGGCGGTGTATCTGCTGGTGTGGCGCGTCAGCGGGGAGAACGCGCAGCTCGGCCTCTGGGGCCTGGTGCTGACCTATGTCGGGGCGCTGCTGCTGAGCCAGTTCGGCCCGGCCAATCCCCGCAACCGCGGGGAGGACGCGGATCTGGCCGCCGTGCTGAGCCTGCTGGCCGGCCTGCCGGAGGAGGACCGGGAGAAGGTCGCCGTGGTGTTCGCCGACCAGGGCTGCCGGGGCGTCTCGGGCACCAAGGCCTGGGCCAAAGAGCATCCCCAGGCCGCCTACACCCGCCTGACCCTGACCCTCTCCCGCATCGGCGAGGGGAAGAGCCGGCTCTGCGCCTCCACCGCGTCCGCGCGCAAGTGCACCGGCTGGGGGACCCTGCAGCGGCTCCTCGGCGAGCGGCTCGGCGCCGCCTTCTGCGACACCAGGGGCTTCACCCTCCGGGGCGACCGCAGGGGTTTCCGCTGCGGCGTGACCCTGACCGCCGGAAAGCACAGCAAGCTGCTGGGCTTGTGGAGCGGGCGCGCCCGGACACCACAAGATGTGGTGGCGGACCCGGAAAATGTTACACAAGTATGGCAAACAATTAAAGTTTTTCTGCACAGCCTGAAAACGGCCCCCTGAGGCCGTTTTTTCGACCCTTCCGGCGGGCCCGGAGAGTTGACGAAATGGGTTTCACGCATTAAAATATTACGGAAAAACGGTCGTTTGGGGGTGGAAGCATTGCGCAGAGACAGCATCCGGTCTGTTTTCTGCTACGCATACCGGCCCTGCCACTCGCAGGACGGCGGATTTGCGGTCAATGTATACACCGACGATGTGCTGACCTTCGCGACCTTCGACCCGTACCGGCAGCCGCTGCGGGAGCTGGTCTTCCATCTGCGCAAGGGCAGCGCCCAGCGGGTGCTGGCGCTGATCGAGCGAGCGGACCCCTGGCTGCGGACCTTCCCGCTGCGGATGTGCTGCAAGCCGCAGCCCGACGCCGTCTCCCTGATCGGCGTGGACGGCTATCCGCTGTTCCAGATGGAGGATTTCACTTCCCTGATGACCTGCGAATTCCGGTCGATCCGGGGCCACAACGCCCGGCTGATGTTCAATCTGCTCGAGGACGTGGCCGCCGTGCTGAGCAAGGAGGGCTGCAACCTGACCCTGACCGGCTTCGGCTGGCACAACGAGTACATCCGCCCCGAGCCCCCGGAAACCAGCGCGGACGCCGCAGGCGCCACCGGCTGACCGATCCGACCGACAAAGGAGCCGCCATGATCTATCAGGCCACACAGGATATCAGCAATTACTTCACCATGAAGGCCATTCCGCACCGCATTGAGGAGGCCGCGGGCCACTCGCGGGTGGAGGTGACCTTCAACGGCAAGGTGGTCAAGGGCGCGGTGATCATGTTTATCTCCGCCAACGACCAGAGCGACGTCAGCGTCCGGGTGCCCAACTTCGGCAGCGTCACCGTGCCGGACGACCGTCACTTCGAGGTTCTGGAGGAGCTCAACCGCCTCAACGGCAAGTACCGCCACATCAAGTTCTGCCTTCAGCCCGACAACAGCATCATCGCGATGTACGAAATCCCGGCCTCCTTCCCCATGGAGAGCATCGGCGAGGGCGCCAGAGAGCTCTTTGTCCGTATGGTTCAGATGCTCGACGAGGCTTACCCCGCGGTCATGAAGGTGGTCTGGGGCTGATCCCGCCAAAGTCACAGGGGTCGTATCCGAAACCGCATCCGGATACGACCCCCGCTTTTATGAAAATAGAAGACCTGGCATTCAAACCATTCTCATTTACATATTATAAATCAAGTAACGGTATGCGCCGAAGGTCCAGGGTGATCGGAAAGCCCTGGTCGCGGTCCGCAGACCGCGAAAGCCCTTGCTGACATTTAGTTTTTAACTGAGATGCGTATCAGCGGAAAAGCCGGGAAACAGAGGTGAAAGATC
>CAMKAE010000094.1 GCA_946410395.1 uncultured Clostridia bacterium | reverse complement strand
GCCCGAGACCGAACCGGCTGCCGCGCAGGCCGCCGAGCCTGTCACGGTGCGCGGCTATGCGCTGCTGGTCCCGGCGGAGGGCGAGGAGGATGTGCGCGTCAGCGTCTACACCACCGAGACTGCCCTGACCGAAAAGGGCACGCTGAAGGCCGGCGCCGTGGTGAAGGCCGCCCGCACCGAGGGCGTGCGCCGGCTGTACATCAGCTTTTACGCCGACGGCGAGCCCTGGTTCGGCTATGTGGAGCCGGAGGCCTTCGCGTTCCTGACCGAGGAGGAGACCGCGGCCTTTGAGGCGGCGTCGGAAGCCCTGGCTGTGGTGGATCATCGCGGCCGCAGCTTCTACGACATGAGCGCCTTCTTCACGCGCAACGCGGATCTGTATCCCAAGGCGGAGCAGGAGACCGTGACGCCTGAGCCAGAAACGCCTGATGTTTCCGAGCCCGTGGCGGAACCCGTTGAGGAAGCTGCCGCGCCGGTGCCGGAGTCTGTCGAGGAGACCGCCGCGCCTGTTGAGGAGACCGTCGAGGAAGCCGCCGAGCCCGTGGCGGAACCCGTCGAGGAAGCCGCCGCGCCCATGGAGGAGTCTGTCGAGGAGACCGCCGCGCCTGTTGAGGAGTCCGTCGAGGAGGCCGCCGCGCCTGTTGAGGAGTCCGTCGAGGAAGCCGCCGCGCCTGTCGTGGAGACTGTGGAGGAAGAAACCCCTGCGGTTGAAGCCGATGCGGAGCCTGTGACCCTGGACGAGGCCATCCCGGAGGAGATCCTCCCCGAGGAGCCCGCGCCCGCGATTTCCGAGGAGGCTGTGGCCGAGATCGAAGAGCCCGCGGACGATATTGAGCCCCTGGACGTGCTCACCGCCGACGCCGAGGGCGACAAGGAGACCGAAACCGTCTCCTTCACTGGCACCCTCCTGTGGACCGACGACGACGACCGGGACGGCCTGCGCCCCGAGAGCGTGGCGGTTTACCTGGGCCGGAGCACACAGTCCAACGCCTCGATTTATAAGGTATCCGGCTCTGACGCGACTGTGACGGAGGCCGACGGCTGGGCGCACACCTGGACCGGTCTGGCGGTGGCCAACGCCGCAGGCGAGGCATACAAGTATCACCTGTACGAGACCACGCCCGCCGGCTACACCCGGTCTTACCCCTCTACCGACCACAAGGTCCTCCGCAACCGCCATGAGCCCGAGACGCAGAAGATCACCGTCACCAAGGTGTGGGACGACGGCAGCGACCAGCAGAAGCTGCGCCCCGGCACCGTGAGCATCACCCTGCTGGCCGACGGCAAGACCGCGGCTGTGCAGCGCCTGAGCGGCTCCGGCGACAAGTGGACCTACACCTTCCGCGACCTCTATAAATTCCGCGACCACGGCACAGAGATCGCTTACTCCGTGTCGGAAATGGAGGTGCCCGAGTACACCTCCGAGATCGCGGGCAGCGTTGCCGAGGGCTTCACCATCACCAACACGCACGAGATCGAACGGATCTCCATCAGCGTCACCAAGGTCTGGAACGACTCCTACGACTACGACAAGGTGCGCCCCGAGTCCGTCACGATCAAGCTGAAGGCCAACAACCGGGAGACCGGCGACACGCTGGTGCTGACCAAGGCCGACGCCACCACCTCGTCCACCAAGTGGGCCGGGACCTTCGAGAACCTGCCCAAGTATGACGCGGACATGAATGAGATCGTCTACTCCGTGACCGAGGTCAAGGTGCAGGCGTACAGCTTCAAGGTCAGCGGCGATATGGCCACCGGCTTCACGGTGACCAACAAGCACACCAAGGGCACCGGCTTGACCACCGGCGACGAGATCCCGGCCTGGCCCTTCATCTCGGCCGGCGCGGGCGTGCTGGCCCTGGCCGCCGCGCTGTTCCTGGGCCGCAAGCGCAAGCCCTGCGCCTGAGCGCAGCCATGACGAGAGGGACCCCGGCGGCTGTCGGGGTCCTCTCCCTTTTCCGGAAAAATGTAAGACGGAGGCGTTTATGCGGAGATTCTGGATCGTCGCGCTGGTGATCATCGGCGTGCTGTGCATCGGCGCGAGCGGGTGGTATTTCATCGACCGCGCCCGGCAGGAGCAGACCGTCACCCAGATCAATGACGAACTGCGCCAACTCAAGGAAAATGCCGGCTCCGAGGGAGAGACCGTCTTCGGCGTGACCGCCGTGCGCGCGGCGGAGGGTGTGCATGAGATGCCGGCCATCGCGGAGGAGCTGCTCGAGGAGGACATCCCGGAGGAGACCGGCACCGCGCCGGGGCCCGTTCCCGACGAGCCCGTGCTCCCGCCGGAGGCCGGGACGGACGAAGCGCAGGAGGTCCCCGAGGGCGAGCCTGAGCCCCTGACCCGGGCCGAGATCGAGGCCCGGATCCTTCCCGAGTACAAGACCATCTACCTGCGCAACGGCGACTTCATCGGCTGGCTGACCATCCCCGGCCTGGAGGTGGATCATCCGGTGGTGCAGACCGTTTGGGACAACAGCTACTACCTCTACCGGGACTTCAACGGCGACGACAACAAGAACGGCACGCTGATCCTGGAGGCCGGCTGCGACCCCTTCCTGCCAAGTCAGAACCTGATCATCTATGGCCACAAGATGAGCAGCGGCGCCATGTTCGGCACGCTGGACAAGTACGAGAAGCTGTCCTGGTGGCGGGAACACCCCCTGGTGCAGTTCGACACGCTGATCGCTCGGCGGCAGTATGTGGTCATCGGCTGCCTGCGGGCCGTGCAGCTGGCGAACAATGGGCCCGGCAGCTTCCACTATGTGACGGATTTCGCCGACGACGCGGAGCTGGAGGACTGGCTGAACCGCATCCGCCGCGCCCGCTACTATGACCCGGGCGTGGACTTCGGCACCGACGACATGTACCTGACGCTGTCTACCTGCTCCTACCACGAGGATAACGGCCGGCTGCTGGTCATCGCCCGGGCTCTCCGGGAGGATGAGAAGCCGGAGGACTTCCTGCCGCGGGAATGACCTCAATCATACGAGTCTCGGTTAACCTGCTGAGCGAAAATCCCATCCGCCGCTGCGACGGCCTTTGCGTGTAAAGATGAGGCAGAGAGAGCACGGGGCGCAGCAAGCGGCGCCCCTACCCCCGCACGTTCCTGTAGGGGCGCCGCTTGCCGCGCCCCCTTCCGCGCACCTTCCGCGCCCCTCTCCGCCATCCACTCATTTTGCATGCTTATACAAGGCGAACAAAAACGCACGGAGCGTCAAATCAGCGCCCCGTGCGTTTTATCGTGCTCAGCCCTTCAGGCCTTGCTCCTGCCGCTCCATGTTCTCCACCACGATGTCGTAGATCTCCCCGAGGGTGGAGGCGTAGGCTAGCACCAGCCAGGGCTCGTTGGTGTGGAAATGGATCTTGATCAGGTCCTCGTCCCCGATGCACAGCAGGCTGTCGCCCTTGAAGTGCTCGGTGATGTAGTCGTTGATGGCGTCCTCATCCAGGTCATGCCCCTCGATGAGGAGCTGGGTATCAAACTTGAATTCAAGCATGGCCGTTCTTCCTTTCACACTTCCCTGTCGGTGTTTTCCGGGAAGCACAGTGCTTTTTCGCCGGCGGAGAGGGGAATCCTTCCCGTGCGGCGCGATTTCGGGAAAGTGTTAGCAAATCTTAACAATACGCGGCTGCTTCACTTGGCCTCCGCCCAGTTTTTGCCGGTGTGAACCTCCGCCTCGAGGGGGACCTTCAGGGTGATGACTCCCTCCATGCATTCCCGGAGCAGGGCCGATGCGCGCTCGACCTCCTCCGGCGGGCACTCCAGGATCAGCTCGTCGTGGACCTGCAGGATCAGGCGGCTGCGCAGCCCCTCGGCCCGCAGGCGCTCGTCCACCCGCACCATGGCCGCCTTGATGATGTCCGCGGCGGTGCCCTGGACCGGGGTATTCATGGCGGCGCGCTTGCCGAACTCGCGCACGGCGGGCACCTTGCTCTTCAGCTCCGGCAGGCTGCGGCGCCGGCCCATCAGGGTCACGGCCCAGCCCTTCTCCTGGCCCCGGGCCACCGCCTCGTCCATGAAGCGCCGCACGCCGGGGTATTTCTCGAAGTAGCGCCGGATGAATTCCTGGGCCTCCCGCTGGGACACGCCGGTGTTGCGCGCCAGCCCGAAGCCCGAGATGCCGTAGATCAGGCCGAAGTTCACAGCCTTGGCCCGGCTTCGCAGCGCCGGGGTCACCTCTGACAGCGGCACGTCGAAGATCTCCGAGGCCGTGCGGGCGTGGACGTCCTGGCCGTGGGTGAAGGCCTCGACCATGGCGGCGTCGCCGGAGAAGTGGGCCATGAGGCGCAGCTCGATCTGGCTGTAGTCCGCGTCCACCAGCACCCAGCCGGGGCGGGGGAGGAAGGCCTCCCGGATCTCCCGGCCCTCGGCGGTGCGCACGGGGATGTTCTGCAGGTTGGGCTCGGAGGAGGAGATGCGGCCGGTCGCGGTGGCTACCTGGTCAAAGTAAGAGTGGATGCGGCCCTCGCCGTCCACCAGAGGCAGCATGCCTTCGATGTAGGTGCCGTTGAGCTTGACCAGCTGGCGGTAGCGCAGCAGGGGCACGATGATCTCCGGCGCGATCGCGCGCAGGTCTTCCAGCACCTCCGCGGAGGTGGAGTAGCCCTTGGTGGTCTTCTTGCCGTGGGGCAGCTTCAGCTCCTCGAACAGCACCCGGCCCAGCTGCTGGGGACTGTTGAGGTTGAAGGCCCCGCAGCCGCAGGCGGCGATGACCGCGGCTTCCGCCTCGGCGATCTCCTTCGCGTAGCGGTCCCCCAGGGTCCGGAGGAAGGCCCGGTCCACGGTGAACCCCGCCTCCTCCATGCGGTAGAGCACATGCTGCAGGGGCAGCTCGACCTCCCGCATCAGCGGCAGCATGCCGTTGGCCTCGACTTGGCGCTTCTGCCACGCGGCCAAAGCCAGCAGGCCTCGGGCGTCGTCGGGGAGCTCGCCGCGCAGGTTGGCGAAGGCGTAGGACTTCTCCTGGGGGTTGAGCAGATAGGCGCCGAGCATGGTATCCCAGTCAAAGGATCCGGGTAGCGCCGCCCCGGCCCGCTTCAGGGTGTGCAGCAGCCGCTTGCCGTCGTGGACGATGCCCTCGCGCGCGGACAGCGCGTCTCCGAGCGCCCGGAGCAGCTCCGTCGGGTCCGCGCCGGGGTTGAGCAGGTCGCCGCCCAGCGTGACCTGCAGCCAGCGCCCGTCTGGGGCGGCCGCGGTGATCCGGGTGTCGGTGACATGCACGGCCACCGGCCCCCGGGCCTGCTCCATCCAGGCGATCAGGCCGCCGGCGTCCGCGACCTGCGCGGGCTCGCCAAAGTCGGGCAGGGTGGGGGCGTCCGCCGCGGGCTCGGGTGCGGCGTCCTCGCCGGAAATGCGGCGGATCACCTGGTTCAGCTGCAGCTTCTGCAGGGCGGGGATGCCCTGCCGGAAGTCCGGCACGGCGCAGTCCGCCAGGCGCCAGTCCACCGGTGCGTCCCGGCGGATCGTCGCCAGGTCCTTGCACATCCGGGCTTGCTCCGCGCCCGCGGCCAGCTTTTCGCCCAGCTTACCCTTCACCTCACCGGCGTGGGCCAGGACGTTCTCCAGGTTGCCGTACTGCTGCAGCAGCTTCACAGCGGTCTTGTCGCCGATGCCGGGCACGCCGGGAATGTTGTCGCTGCTGTCCCCGGCCAGGCCCTTCCAGTCGGTGACCTGCTCCGGGGTGAAGCCGTATTCCTCATAGACCTTTGCGGGGGTGAAGCGGACGGTCTCGCTCAGGCCCTTGCGGGTGAAGAGCAGCTCCGCGCCGTGGCCCACCAGCTGCAGGGCGTCGCGGTCTCCGGTCAGCAGCAGCGGCGCCACGCCGGCCTCGCTGCCCAGGCGCGACAGGGTCCCCAGCAGGTCGTCCGCCTCCCAGCCCTGAATGCCGTAACGCCGGATGCCTGTGTCGTCGAGCAGCTGGCGGAGCGTGGCAAACTGCTGGATCAGCTCCGGGGGCGTGGGATGCCGGCCTGCCTTGTACGCCGGGTAGGCCGTGTGGCGGAAGGTGGGCCCGTGCTCGTCAAAGCACACCGCCAGGTAGGCGGCCTGTTCCTCCCGCACCGCCTTGAGCAGCATCATCATGAAGCCGTGCACGGCGTTGGTGTACACGCCGTCGGCGTTGTTCATCAGCGGCAGGGCGTGGAAGGCCCGGTGCAGCAGGCTGTTGCCGTCGATGATCAGAAAGGTGTCTTTCATCGCCTTGCCTCCGCTCAGCGCGCAAACTGCCACGCCGCGAACCAGATGTATTTGCCGGACAGGACGAAGTACAGGTCATGAGTACCGTCGGGCAGTGCGGCCGGGGCCTGCACCGTGACAAAGTCCTGCGTGCTGTCAAAGGCCACTGCGGCGACGGTCTCACCGGTGAGGCTGTCCAGGCGCACCTCGAGGGTGCCCTTGCCCTTGACCTCCGCGAAGAAGGTGCCCTGCGCGCCCGCATCGGTGAAGTCCACGCCGGCTACCCGGGTCCAGGCCCCGCTCTCCATGTTCAGGGTGTAGCCCGGGGCGTTCCAGCTCAGGCCGGCGCCGGCCGCGCGGCTGGCCGCCGGCTGCGTCTCGAAGGGATTCACGCTCTTCAGGGGCTTCACAATGCCCCGCGAGGTGCCGCCCACAGCCGTCAGGGTCACGCGCTCCTCGTCCACGGGCAGCTCGTTGACGCACACGCTGCGATAGCCGCCTTTGATGCCCATCGCCGCCTTCAGGGACATGGTGTGGTAGATCATGTACCACGTGCCCTGATACTTGTGCAGGTGGGTGTGGTTGTTGGAATAGTCAAAGCCGGAGCGGCCGGGATTCTTGAAGTACTCGCCCCGGAAGACCCAGCTCTCCGGATCCAGAGGGGTCTTCGTGGTCATGTAATCCATGCCCGCGACCGGGATGCGGGGCTCCTCCGCCCGCTCCTTCCAGTTGCTGCAGTAGGTGTAGACAAAGGTGCCGTTGATATAGTTCAGCTCGCTGGCCTCAAAGAAGTAGGGGGCCGGGATTTCCGCGATGGGGCCTTCCAGGGAGATCAGGTCGCTGCCCAGGCGCACGATCCGGGCCGTGCCGGGCATGGCGTCGGTGCCGCCGGGAGCCACGCCGCCGCCGAAGGACAGCCAGCCCGTGCCCTCATCGTCGATGACCGCGCCGGGGTCAAAGGGCTGGGGGCAGTCGGTGAGACCGGGGGTCTGGGCGGAAACCAGCATGTGGCCCAGCGGGTCGGTCCAGGGGCCCAGCGGGTTGGTGGCGGTCAGCACGCCCACGCCGGCGCCGCTGTTGGAGAAATACAGATAGAAGTGGGTCAGCCCGTCCGCCTCCACGCGGGAGATGACCGAGGGCGCCCAGGAGGCCCAGACCCAGGGCGCGATGGATGCTGTGTCGATGGTGCCGTGGTAGATCCAGTTCACCATGTCGTCGGTGGAGAAGATGACGAAGGACTTGATCCGCTCGTAGGTGTTCTCCGCGTCGGCGCCCTTGGCGATGTACTGCTGGTGATCGTTGGTGGCGTAGACGTACAGCCGGCCCTCGTACTCCACGGCGGTGGGGTCGGCGCAGAAGATCTCCGAGGAGATCGGGTTGCCGTTGTAGACGGACTTGAGCGCCTTCACCGGCGCGTCCGCGACGGGCTCGGCCGGCAGAGACGGCACGGCGTTCTCCGGCTGCAGTTCCGCAAGCGCGGCGGGAAGACAAAGGGCGGTGGCAAGCAGCATGATCAGCATCCTCCTGACAATGGTTTTCATACGGGCACCTCCTCGACGCTCCTGAAACAAGCATCCATCGTACGAAGTACGATGGAGCACCATGAATGAAAGAATTCCGAATTTACTCAGTAAAGCGCAGGAGCCGCCGTCCGATGGGGGATGGCGGCTCCGTGGGTTTTACTTTGCGTATTCCGTCGCCCGGGTCTCCCGGATGACGTTGACCCGGATCTGACCGGGATACTCCATTTCCTTCTCGATGCGCTTGGCGATCTCCCGGGCGAGCACGC
>CAMKAE010000093.1 GCA_946410395.1 uncultured Clostridia bacterium | reverse complement strand
CGAAGGCGTTGGCGGTCATGGCGATGATCGGGATGCGGCGGGCGTCCTCGCGGGGAAGGGCACGGATGGCGGCGGTGGCCTCCAGCCCGTCCATCTCCGGCATGCGGATGTCCATGAGGATGGCGTCGTAGTAATGCTCCGGATGGGCCGCAAACATCTCCAGGGCCTCGCGGCCGTTCGCCGCGTGGTCGATCTCGGCCTCCTTCATACTCAGCAGCTGCTTCATGATCTCAGCGTTGATGACGATGTCCTCCGCCAGCAGGATGTGCCGGCCCTTCAGGTCGGCGCGTTTTTTCTCCCCGAAGAGGTTCAGGCTGCCGCGCCTGGCGATGCGGTCAAACTCGTCGAGCACGTTGGAAGCGAACAGGGGCTTGGCCAGGAAGCTGTCCACGCCGCAGTGCAGGGCCTCGTCCATGATCTCGTCCCAGTTGTAGGCCGTGAGGATGATGACCGTGGTCTCCTGGCTGTAGCGCTGCCGGATCAGGCGGGCGGTCTCGACACCGTCCATGTCCGGCATCTTCCAGTCCAGCAGCACCAGGTTATAGGGCGTCCGCTTGGTGTGCTGGATTTCCAGCAGATGCAGGGCCTCCCGGCCGCTCAGGCAGGTGTCGGTGCGGATGTCCGCCTCTTCGAGCACCATGCGGGCGTGCTCCAGCGCGATGGGCTCGTCGTCCACCACCAGCACCCGCAGATCCTTGGGCTGGATGACGGTCGGGGATGCGGGCGCGTGCTCGCACTGCTTCAGCGTGACGACCACCGTGAAGGCCGTGCCGACGCCTTTTTCCGACTCCACCGAGACCGAGCCGTTCATCAGCTCCACGATGTTCCGGGTGATGGCCAGCCCCAGGCCGGTGCTGCCGTACTTGCTGCTGCGGGTGTTGTTCTCCTGTGAGAAGGAGTCAAAGACCTTGGGCAGGAACTCCTTGCTGATGCCGATGCCGGTGTCTTTCACGACGAACTTCAGCGACGCTTGCCCGTCGAAGGCCGCGGTCTGCTCCACGGTCAGGGTCACACTGCCCGGCGCATCGGTGAACTTGATGGCGTTGCTCAGGATGTTGATCAGCACCTGCTTGAGCTTCATGTCGTCGCCGATGTAGTAATCGTCCACGTGGTTCAGGATCAGGCACTCAAAGCGCAGGCCCTTCTCGCTGCACTGGGACATGACCATGGTGTTGATCTGCTCGAGCATGGCGCTGAAGGAGAACTCCTCCCGCCGCAGCGCCAGCCGCCCGGACTCGATGCGGCTCATGTCCAGGATGTCGTTGATAAGGCCCAGCAGATGGCGGGCGCTGCCGTCGATCTTGGACAGATAGTCCCGGGTCTGGTCCGACAGGACGGGGTCCTTCATGGCCAGACTGTTGAGGCCGATGATCGCGTTCATGGGGGTGCGGATCTCGTGGCTCATGTTGGAGAGGAAGGCGGTCTTGGCCCGGTTCGCGGTCTCAGCCTGGACCAGCGCCTCCGCCAGGGCTTTGCTTCGGGTCAGCTCTTCGCGCATCTCCGCGTCGATGACGGTGAAGCCCACGCCCACCGCATGGACCGTGTGGTCCGGCCGGTCCTCCGCGTGGCGCACCCCGGCCATGCGGATCATCTCATAGTATTCCCGGCCGTCGCGGACTGCGAGATACCGGTAGGCGATGATGGCCCGGTCCGCCAGCGCGGCGCGGATGCTGTCGGGCTGGATGAAGCGCAGGAAGCCCTCGCGGTAGCCCTCAGTAACGCAGGTGTTGGCGTAATCGGTGAAGACCCGCAGGTAGGGAAAATGCGCCCCCTCGGCATAGCGGTCCGGGTCGTTGGGGTCCGAGCGGTAGCAGATTGCGTCGTCCCGGTCCAGGTCGACATGGTAGACGCTGCGGTAGTCCGAGGCCAGGGCCGTGATCATCCGGTCCCGCTGGCTGCTGATGCGCTCCTCCTCCTGCAGCTGCTCCTGCAGGGCCTTGCGGTGCTCCCGCTCCTCCCGGTGCGCCTGGGAGGCGGCCTCGGCAGCCTTGGTCATGACCGTCACGTCCACGCACAGGCCCATGGTGCACAGGCGGCCCTCCGCGTCGGTGAACTTGACCTTGGTGGTCTGAAAATGCCGGGGATTGCCCGCAGCGTCGGGCACGTCCTCGATAAAGATGTGCGGCTCGTCCATGGACAGGGCTTTTTTGTCGTCCTCGGTGAAGTGGGCGGCGGTGACGGGGTCGAAGATCTCGAAGTCCGTCAGGCCCACCACCCCGGCGGGATCGGCCTTATGGGCGTACGCCGCGAAGGACTGGTTGCAGGAGAGATACTTGCCCGTGGCGGCGTCCTTGGAGAAGATCATCGCCGGCATATGGTTCAGCAAGGCCGCCGTCTCCACGGCCCGCGCGCCGCTGGCGCTGTACAGCAGATCGCTCATGCTTTTTTACCTCTCAGTCGGATGTTTGCGTCTCATTCGGGGATCAGGCTTTCCAGGGCTTCGTAGAGGTTTTCGGGATCTACGGGCTTGCTGAGGTGGGCGTTGAGGCCGGCCTGCAGGCTGCGCTGGACGTCCTCGTCAAAGGCGTTGGCGGTCAGGGCGATGATGGGGATGGTCTTCGCGTCGGCCCGATCTAGGGCCCGGATGCGCGCGGTGGCCTCCAGGCCGTCCATCTCCGGCATCCGCATGTCCATGAGGATGGCGTCGTAATAGCCCTCGGGGTGGCCGGCAAACTGCTCCACGGCGATCCGGCCGTTCTCCGCGTGATCCACGTCCATCTCCCGCATCTGCAGGACCATGGTCATGATCTCCGCGTTGACGGCGATGTCCTCGGCCAGCAGGATCCTGCGGCCCTTCAGGTCGGCCTTGTTGGGCTTCTTTGTGCCCAGCAGGTTCTTTTTGCGCAGCGCGGAGCGGAACTCGTCCAGCACGCCGGAGGCAAACAGGGGCTTGGGCAGGAAGCTGTCCACGCCGGCCTGCAAGGCCTCGTCATAGACGTCATCCCAGCGGTAGGCGGTGAGGATGACGATGGCGGACTCGTTGCCCACGATGTCCCGGATCTGCCGGGTGGTCTCCACGCCGTCCATGTCCGGCATCTTCCAGTCCACCAGCAGCAGCCGGTAGGGATCGCGGCGGGCGTGGTGCAGGCGCACCATCTCCACGGCCTCGGCGCCGGAGAGGGCGGTGTCGCAGGCGATGCCCACCTTGTCCAGCACCAGCTTCGCGTGGTCGCAGGCGACGGGATCGTCGTCCACCACCAGCACCTTCAATTCACTGGGCTTGATGTCGTCGTCCTCGTCCGCTCCGGCGGCCGCGTGCTCCGTGTCCAGCAGCGTCACGGTCACCGTGAAGACGGAGCCTTTGCCCTTCTCGCTCTCCACCTTGATCTCGCCGTTCATCATCTCCACGATGCTTTTAGTGATGGCCAGGCCCAGGCCGGAGGAGCCGTAGCGGTTGGTGGCGGAGGAATCCTCCTGGCTGAAGGTGTCAAAGATATGGGGGAGGTACTCGGCGCTCATGCCGATGCCCGTGTCCGCGATGGTGAAGCGCAGGGTGGACTTGCCCTCAAAGCGGGCGGTGCGCTCCACCGTGAAATCGACGCGGCCGCCCTCGGGGGTGAATTTCACCGCGTTGCCCAGGATGTTGATCAGCACCTGGCGCAGCTTGATGTCGTCGCCGATGTACCACTCGTCGGCCGGAGACAGGATCCGGCAGTTGTATTCAAGGCCCTTGTCATGGCACTGACCGCTGAAGATCGTGTTGATCTGCTCCAGGAGCTTGGCGAAGGAGAATTCCTCGCTCTTGAGGGTCATCTTGCCGGACTCGATGCGGCTCATGTCCAGGATGTCGTTGATGAGGCCCAGCAGGTGGTTGGCGGAGGCGCCGATCTTCTCCAGCTGATCCCGGGTCTTGTCGGAGATGTCGGGATCGTTCAGGGCGATGGCGTCCAGGCCGATGATCGCGTTCATGGGCGTCCGGATCTCATGGCTCATGTTGGAGAGGAAGGCGGTCTTGGCCTTGCTGGCCTGTTCGGCCGCAGCCAGGGCGTCGGTGAGGGCCTGGCTCTGGGCCAGGGTCTTGCGGGTCTCGGCGTCCACGTTGGTGAAGCAGGCGCCCACGGTGTGGACCTGCTGATCGTCCCGGTCCTCGGGGTGACGCACGCCGGCGAAGCGCACCATCTCCCAGGACTCGTGCCCGTGCCGGTGAACCAGATAGCGGTAGGAGATCACCCGCTCGTCCCGGAGGGCGTCCCGGATATTGTCCGGCTGGATGAAGCGCAGGAAGCTCTCCCGATAGGCGTCGGTGACGTATTCGTTGGCATAGGCCGTCACGGACGTCAGATAGCGGAAGCGGTCGCCCACATGGAAGCCGTGGTCCAGATCCTCGTGGGACTGATAACAGATACCCGTGTCCGCGTCCAGATCGAGGTAGTATACGCTCCAGTAGTCCGCGGCCAGCGCCTTGATCAGGTTCTCCTGCTCTGTGCGCTGCTTCTCCTGCGCCAGCAGCTGCTCCTGCAGGGCTAGCCGATGCTCCATCTCTGCCTGCTTGGCGCTGCTGACCGCGTCGGCGGTTTCCTTTTCCAGGATCAGGCGGGCATTGCGCCGTGTCTGCCGGATGATGTAGGTGAACATGGCCAGCAGCACCAGCGCAATGATCAGCGAGAGGATCAGGCTGCGGTTGAGAATCGTGCCGGAAACGCCGCTAATCCGCGCGGAGAGGACGCTCTCCCGGATCATGTAGGTGAGGAACCAGTCGGTCTCAAAGGAGTCGGCCCCGCCTGTTTTGACGGAGCGGACCGGCACATAGCTCAGCGTTTCCTGGATATCCACACCGGGGTAGTGGACGGTGAAGGAGGCCACGCCGCTGCGGTGCGCCTGGAAATCCTGGATGATGCCGTCCAGGGAATTGCCCTCCTCAAAGGTTGCGTTCTCCAGGGCTTCCATCAGCGTCTTGGCGCTGGACTGACCGCCCAGCACCTTGCTGGTCAGCGGGATGCCGTCCGCGTTGTACAGGTTGCAGAATGTGGCGCTGCCCTGGTTCGGCTGCATGGAGACGCCCTCGGTCAGCGCCTGGACGCTGCGCTCGATGAAGCAGACCGTCAGGGTGTGGTCCTCCACCTGAAAGGGCTCCGGGATGGGCACGGCGATGATCACGCGCTTGTTGTCTGTCTCCAGATAGCGGGCATAGATCATGGGGCGGTCCAGACCGGCGTCGAAGCGGAACTCCCCGGGCTCGGCCGCCCGCCGACCCTCGTCAAAGGTGTACACCGCCCCTTCCGTGTCCATGAAGGCGAAGCGGCTCAGGCCGAAGAGCGTGATGATGTGCCCCTGGTATTCCCGCAGATGCGCAAGGTCCCGGCGGTTCTCCTCCGTCATGCTGCCCACGGCGATGCGGACCTTGTCGATGTTGTCCTGAAGGTTGGACGCCACGACCTGCTCCCGGCGGTCCGCCAGCTCGTCGAGGTAGAAGCGGCTGACCTGGCGGACAGCGTCCTGCGTGTCGCGGCTTGCGCCATTACCCATCCAGAGCGTGCCCAGCACCAGGATCAGGATCACGATGACGCCGCCTGCGATGCCCGCCGCGGTGGTGTTGAATCTCCGCTTGTTCTGCATCAAAACTGTCCTTTCGCTAAAAGGCCTGTTATGCCGCCCGAACACATTGTTTTCCGTTTTTCCTTCCCCTGTATTGTACCATAGCGCGGCGCCGGGCGCAATGCCGACCCGCAAAAAAAGGGCGGTTATGTCCGCCCTTGGGTTAACGCTCAGGGAAGGGGATACCAGGGGATGCCGTTGCGCTCGGCGTAGTGTGCTGCGGGGGAGTCTGCGGGGGCCAGCACCGTCAGCTGCGGGCAGTCCACAAAGCAGCCGTCTCCGATCTCCGTCTGTCCCTCGAAGCGAGCGATGCGCAGGCCGGGCATGCCGCAGAAGGAGTCCGCACCGATGCGCGCGACATCGGCGGAGAAGTCTACCCGGCCGGCCGGAAGCCCGCTGAAGGATTCCTCCCCGAGGAAAGGCGCGTTGATCGCCAGCCCGGTCATGGCCGTCACCGTCAGGGTGAAGGTGTACTCGCTGCCGCCGGAGAGGCCGGTGAGGACAGCGGTGCCCGCCTTCAGGGCGCGGACGCTGCCGCCGGCGGTCACCGCAGCCACCGCCGGATTCGAGGATGTCCAGACGGTCTCAACCTGCAGCAGATCCAGCGCATCCCCTGGCGCGACGGTCAGGCCGCCCAGGTCGACGGGGGACAGCGCCGGAACCGCGGTGACGGTCATCATCCGGGTGGCGCAGTTGAAATCGATGGTCACAATCATCGGCTTGCCGCCGGCGGTGTAGGTCTGGGCCCGGGCGGCGGCCACGCTCATCCGCTCGTTGATGGCGGCGGCGCTCGAGAGCCCCGATGCCGTGAAGGCGGAGGGCTTGAAGCTGAAGCTGCGCTTGCCGGCGTTCAGCTGGGTCTGGATCTGCGACGTGATGGCATTGATGTGCCGGGTCAGGGCGCCGGTACGGTAGGCATGGCTGTTCAGGTAGCCCGTGGCGACGTGCGGCTGGTTGAAGCACTCGTGGTGCTCCACGCTGTAAAAGGCCTCGTTGGTCAGACCAAAATAGGTGTGCGTCTCCCGGCCACTCTTGGTTACAGACTCCAGTCTGCCATTCTGGGATGCGGACAGCGGATCATCCCAGGTCACGTCCACGTGCAGCCATTCTCCATCAAAACAGACCAGATTCCACACGTGGTCTGTCCCGTACTCGAGGGTGTTGGGGATGCCCACGGCGTCCAGCAGCAGGCTGTAGGCCTTGGCGTAGCTTTGGCAGACGCCCGCGCCGCGCAGCAGCACGCCGGCGGGCTCATAGGTGTTGGGCTGGGAGCGGGTCGGGTCATACTGGGCGTTGGCGGTGAGCCAGTCGTGGAGGGCCAGCGCCTTGGCATAGGTGTCCATGCCGGGGCGGATGGCCTGGTGCAAGACCTCCTGGATCTTTTCGCCGATGGTGACGGCCTCGCTCTGGCCGGGGACGTAGGGCTGGCCGCGGAGGCGGAAGTTCAGGGCTTTTTCAGCCAGGATGATCCGGTGGGCCGGGCTGTTCTCGCCCACGATCATGACGCTGTTTTCGTCTACCAGGGGCAGGCCAAGCGCGGTGACGCTGTCCGGGATGTCCACGGTGGTCAGACCCGGGGTGTTCAGGCTGTTCATGCCAAGGGATTTCAGGGCGGCGGGGAGCGAAATGCCGGTCAGGCCGGTGTCGGCGAAGGCTTCCGCGCCGATGGCGGTCACGGACGCCCCCAGGCGCACTTCGGTCAGGGCGCCGCAGCCGCTAAAAACGCCGTCCCCCAGCGACACGACGCCGCTGCCCAGGGCGGCGCTGCGCAGGGCGGGGCAGCCGCGGAAGGCGTGATTGCCGATGCTGAGCCCGGCGAAGCCGCTCAGGTTCAGCCCGGTGACGGCGGAGGCATAAAAGGCGCCCACGCCGATCTGCCTGAGCGTGGACGGGAAGCTGATCTCCGTCAGCGCGGTGCAGTTCCAGAAGGCGGAGGCGCCAACGGATGTGACGCCTTCCTGCAGGACCACCCGGGTCAGCTTGCCGCGCTGATAGCACACCCGGTCCGGGAGGGACGTGAAGCTGCCGGGAAAGGTCACGGAGACCGCGTTGGCGGGCACGGCCCAGGTGGTGATCCCGTTGACGGGCCGGCCGTCGAGCTCGCCGGGGATCACGACATCCATGCTTTTGCCGTTGTACTGATAGATGGTGACGCCCTCGTCGGTGAAATAATACCACCAGTCACCGTCCTTATAGATGGAGCGGGTGATGCCGTCAACCTTGATAGAACCGATCATCTTGCCCGCCGCCTGCGCGCAGACCAAAAGTCCTGCCAGCATCACCGCAAGAAGCAGGGCTACCGTCCTCCGCACGCGCATGGTGTCACCGCCTGTCCAGTCGAACATCATGATTCTTTGATTTATTGTAACATACCGGCGGGGCTGCGTCAAGCGGTCATGTGCAAGGAGGGAGCCCCTCCACCGCTGCGGCGGTCCCCCTCCCCGGCAAGCCGAGGAGGCTCAGG
>CAMKAE010000092.1 GCA_946410395.1 uncultured Clostridia bacterium | reverse complement strand
TCACCAGCTGGATGGCGTTCACCAGCAGCTCGATCATCGGGAAGAAGGTCAGCCACAGCTTGTTGATGCGCAGGTTGGCGTCGCGGAAGGCCTCGTTCTTCTCCTCGAAGCGCGCGCGCTCGTAATCCTCCCGGGCGAAGGCCTTGACCACCCGGTTGCCGGCGATGTTCTCCTGGGCCGCGGTGTTCATGTCCGACAGCCGCTCGCGCATGGCCACGAAGCGCGGCCGCACGTGCTTGGAGAACAGCTTGGTGATCATCATCAGCACGGGGGTGATGACGATCAGCAGCAGGGTCAGCTTCCAGCTCACCGTCAGCAGGTACACCGTGGAGAACAGGAAGGTGCACACCGCGTCCACGATGCGGTAATTGATATAGGAAAGAAAGTGCCGGCACCAGTCTAGGTCGGCGCTCATGCGCGTCATCAGGTCGCCGGTGCGGTGGGCGTCGAAGAAGCGCATGTCGTTGTACTGCATCTTCGAGAACAGGCTGCGGCGCAGATTGAACAGCACGTTCTGCGAGGAGGTCTCTATGAACATGATCATCAGGTAGCGCAGCCCTTCCCGGCCCAGCTTCACCGCGAGCATCACCGCGAGCAGCGGCAGCAGGGGCTCCGGGTTGCCCGGTGTGATCACCTCGTCGATGATCCGCTGGGAGACGGTGGGGTTCACCAGCAGCAGGACGCAGGTGAAGACACAGATGCACAGGGCGATGATGTGACGGCGCCGGTAGCGGGTGTCCATGTTCTCCCACAGCCAGTGGATTTGTTTCATCAGCATAAGCGGTTCTCCTCCGGGCAATCAAGGAAATCAATATAAATAGTACGAAGTACTATTTAACACCATGAATGAAAATACTTCGTATTTTCACAGCAAAGGGGTCAGACGGCATGCGCGGGGCTCTGCGGACGCTTCCGCATCCCTGTGCGAAAAGGACCGGATGGATTTTATCATTGTTTTCATTGCTTTTCCGCTGAAAACCCGCTATAATTTGACAATAATACGGATTTTCCGACAGGAGGGAAGGGAAAATGACCGCAAAGCCGCGCTCGCCCGTCCACGGCACCGACGGGGTGCACGCCGAAAAGCGGCAGCGGGATCCCAGCTTCGTCATGCAGGGCCACCACTGCCACAGCTGTTATGAGCTCTTCTATGTTCACAGCGGGGAATGCCGCTTCCTGATCGACGACGCGATCCACGACCTGCGGGCCGGGGACTTCATCCTGATCCCGCCGATGGTCCTGCACTACACGCGCTACATCACCGGCCCCTGCGTCCGGTCGGTGCTGCTCTTCCGCCGGGAGGACGTGACGGAGGACGTGCTGCGGCGCTTGCCCCGGGCCGAGCGCTTCCTCGCCGAGACCAGCATCTTTCAGGTGCCGGAGGGGGCCGCGGCGCCGGTCGAGCGCTGCCTGGACGGCCTGCTGGCGGAGGAGCGCACGCCCGACGCCCTGTCTCCCGCCCTGCGGATCTGCCTGCTGCAGCAGCTGCTGCTGACCTGCGCGCGCCTCTGCGTCTTCCATCCGGGCACCGCCGGAGACATCCGCACCGACGACCGGCAGATTCTGCTCGCGGCGCACTTCATCAGCGAGAACTACATGCACCCGATCACCACCGGGGATGTGGCCCGGGCGGTGGGCTTTTCCCCCAACCACCTCAGCCGCCGCTTCCGGCGCAGCGCCGGCATCGGCCTGCACGAGTATGTCGTCTTCGTGCGCCTGCACCATGCCGCCCAGGAGCTCATCGCCACCGGCGACACCATCACGGACATCGCCCTGCGCTGCGGCTTTTCCGACAGCAATTACTTCAAGGATTCCTTCAAGAAAAAATACGGGGTCACGCCCCGTGATTACCGGAAAATGTCGTGATGCGCCGGTGTCAGATCCGGTGCATCGCGTCGAAGATGTCCATCCGCTGCATGTGGATGGACATTTTCAGCTCATCCCGCACGCTCTGAAGGCCCTCGTCGATGGCCTCAAAGGAGCGGTTCGCGCCGTCCAGGTCCACCACCATCATCATCGTGAAATAGCCGCCGAGGATGGTCTGGGTGATGTCCAGAATGTTGATGTTCATCTCGCTCAGCCGCGTGGCCACCTTGGCGATGATGCCGGTGGCGTCCAGGCCGGTGACGGAGATCAGGGCTTTGGTCATGGTGTTCCCCCGCTTTCGTTCGGTTTCGGGTCTATGATAGCACGACGGGGCGGATTGTCAAGCGGATCCGGCAAAGCGCCTCTCGCAGGACGGGCCGCCCGGGGGCAGACGAAAACCCGCGCGGGTTCTTGATCCCACACGGGTTTGAGAGCGGAAATCAGACCTCTTCCGGATCCTCCTCCGCCGCTTCGGGCTCCTCTGCCATGTCGGCGAGCTCCTCCAGCGGGCGCTGGATCTCGACGAAGACGTGCGCGCTGTCCTTGGGGGTGGCGGCCTTGACCACAGAGCGGATCGCCTTGGCGATGCGGCCCTGCTTGCCGATGACCTTGCCCATGTCCTCCTCAGCCACGTTCAGCTCCAGGATTACCCCTTCCGGGCCCTCGGTTTTCTGTACGCGAACCTGGTCGGGATGATCCACCAAGGACTTTGCCACAAATGTGAGCAGTTCTTGCATGGAATCTCCTTTCTGAGGCGCTTACTTCTCGATGACGCCGGTCTTCTTCAGCAGCAGGCGGACGGTCTCGGTGGGCTGGGCGCCGGCGCCGAGCCAGTACTTGGCGCGCTCGCCGTCCACCTTCACCTCGGCGGGCTTCTCCATGGGGTTGTAGTAGCCGATCTGCTCGATGAAGCGGCCGTCGCGGGGGCTGCGCTCATCGGCGATGACGATGCGGTAGAAGGGATGCTTCTTCATGCCCATTCTCTTCAGGCGGATCTTGACCATTGGGGGTTCCTCCTCATTTTGTGTTTGTCGTTATATGCATATCCGCGCTTGCGGCTGCACGCTTCATTTGCCGGGCATGTTCATGCCCTTCATCATGTTCTTCATCCGGCGCAGGCCCCGGCCGGTCTGCATCTGCTTCATCATCTGCCGGGCCTGGTCGAACTGGCGGATCAGGGTGTTGACGTCCTGCACGGTGGTCCCGCTGCCCGCGGCGATGCGCTTGCGGCGGGAGGCGTTGAGGATGCCGGGGTTGCGGCGCTCCTTGGGCGTCATGGACCGGATGATGGCCTCCGGCTTTTTCATCGCGTCGTCGTCCACGTCGATGTTCTTGCCGGACATGCCCGGGAGCATGCCGATCATGGAGCGCAGGCCGCCCATCTTTTTCATCCGCTGCATCTGCTGCAGGAAGTCCTCCAGCGTCAGGTCGGTGAGCTTGCCCTTGCCCACCATGGCTTCGGCGTCCTCGCCGTCGAAGGCCTCCTGGGCCTTGTCGATCAGGGAGAGCACGTCGCCCATGCCGAGGATGCGGCTGGCCATGCGGTCGGGGTAGAAAGGCTCGATGTCCGTCAGCTTTTCACCGACGCCGCTGAACTTGATGGGCTTGCCGGTAACTGCCCGCACGGACAGCGCCGCGCCGCCGCGGGTGTCGCCGTCGAGCTTGGTGAGGATCACGCCGTTGATGGACAGCTTGTCGTTGAAGGTGGTGGCCACGTTCACGGCGTCCTGACCGGTCATGGCGTCCACCACCAGCAGGATCTCCTGGGGCCGGACCGCGGCCTTGATGCGGTCGAGCTCGTCCATCAGGGCGGTGTCGATGTGCAGCCGGCCGGCAGTGTCCACGATCAGCACATCGCAGCCGTAGTACCGGGCCTGCTGCACGGCCTCCTGTGCGGTCTTGACCGGGTCCTGCGTCCCGTGCTCATAGACCCGGGCGCCTACCTTTTCGCCCACCACCTGCAGCTGCTTGATGGCCGCGGGGCGGTAGATGTCGCAGGCGGCCAGCATGGGCTTTTTGCCCTGCTTGATCAGCCAGCCCGCCAGCTTGGCGGCCATGGTGGTCTTGCCGGCGCCCTGCAGGCCGCAGAGCATGTAGATGGTCGGCGTGGACGGGGACCAGGTCAGCTTGGACTGGGTGGAGCCCATCAGCTCGGTCAGCTCCGCGTTGACGATCTTGATGACCTGCTGCTCCGGGGTCAGGGACGAGAGGACGTCCTGGCCGACGCACTTCTCCGTGACCCGCTTGATGAAGTCCTTGGCCACGGCATAGTTGACGTCCGCCTCCAGCAGGGCCATCCGCACCTCGCGCATGCCCTCCTTGACCGCCTGCTCGTTGAGTTTGCCGCGCCCGGTCATTTTTTTCAGGGCGCTCTGCAGCTTTTGCGTCAAGCCTTCAAAGGCCATTGGTTTCCTCCTGTTCAAGCCGGATGAGGGCATCCAGCCGGTTCTCCGCATCCCGGATGTCGCCGCGGCGCAGGCTCTCCCGGCAGGCCGTCAGCCCCTCCTCCATCTGGCGGAAGCGCGCCGCCATGTGCAGCTTGCCCTCCAGGTCGCTGAGCCGCTCCGAGGCCCGGGCGATGAGCTCGTGGACGCCCTGCCGACTGATGCCCGCCGCCTGGGCGATCTCGCCCAGGGACATGTCCTCCTCGCAGTGCAGGGCCAGCACTTCCCGCTGCTTATCCGTCAGCACGGGCCCGTAGAAGGCCGCCAGCCAGGCCAGCTCCACCTTGCGCCCGATGTCTTCCTGTGCCATCTGTGCACCTCACTGTCAAGGCTTTCCCCTTGACACCTGCGCATTATAGCGCAGGAGCGCCCCGCTGTCAAGGGGCTTTCCGGGCTTTTTCCATGCGTTCCGCCTCCTCGGACAGCGCCCGGTAGAGCTCCCTGCTGTCCCAGAGGGCGTTGGACGGGGTCAGGACGGCCTTGCGGCGGACCGGGGCGAGGCCGGCGGCCCGCAGCCCCGCCAGAAACGCGTCGCACAGGGCATCCGGGAAGAAGGCCATCAGGAGCATTTCCTCCGGAAAAGGCATGACGGCCGGCCCCGCGGGCAGGGGCTCGGCGGGCAGACGCCCCAGGGGCAGGGTGCATTCCACGGGCGAAACAGGCCGCAGGCGGACGCCCAGCCGCCCGCACAGGGCCTGCAGGGCGGCCATGCGGGGGGCGGAGAAGTTCCATGAATAGAGGACGGGCTGCTGCACGGCAAAAGCTCCTTTCGTCGGCGGTTTGGCGCGGAAAGCGGATTGCGCCCCGCGCCGGTTCGTGCTATAATGCGGTCATCTGGAAATACGGGAGGTGACGCTCATGGCGGGACGCGGCATGCCTTACAGGACCCTGCGCTTGACGCTGTCCGCCCTGCTGCTGAGCGTCATGCTGATCCTGGGCTATATCGAGAGTCTGCTGCCGCCCATCGGGCTGCCGGGGGTCAAGCTGGGCCTGTCCAACGGCGTGTTGATCTTCGCGGTGTACATGCTGGACCTGCCCGCCGCCTGGGTCCTGATGGGCCTGAAGGTGCTGCTGTCGGGCCTGCTCTTCGGCGGCGTCAGCGCCATGTTCTACGCCCTGGCCGGCGGCGTGCTGTCCCTGGCCGGCATGAGCCTGCTCAGCCGGATCCCGGCGCTGCACCCCGTTGTGACCTCGGTGGCCGGCGGGATCCTGCACAACATCGGCCAGCTGGGCATGGCCATGCTGATCGCGCAGCTGCCGATGCAGTTCCTGGTCTACATGCTGATCCTGGTGGGCGCGGGGGCGGTGTCCGGCGCTCTGACGGGGACGGCGTCCACCCTGGTGATGCGGCACCTGAAGGCCGGCGGCTTCCGGCATGCAAGGCGCCCGGCGGCGGACAATGCCGTCGCGGCGGTGATTGCGGTGGTGCTGCTGATCGCGGCGGCCGTCATCGGCTGGCAGCATGTGGAGAAAAACAGCGGCATGGAAACGGTGGCTCCCGCGGCCGAATCCGAGGACGCGCCGGCCTCCATGCCGACAGTGCCCGCGCTGATGACCGTCGACGACATCCGTAAGCTCATGAACCGTCCCTGAAACCCCGCAGCAGCAAGCGCCGCGGGGTTTTCACTTGCCCACGCAGAAGTCTGCAAAGACGCGGTCCAGCAGCTTTTCCTCTACGGCGTCGCCGGTGATCTCGCCCAGGGCTGTCTGGGCGGCCAGCAGGTCCACCGAGGCCAGGTCCGCGGTGCCCTCAGCCATGGCCTGTGCGGCGCGGTCCAGGTGTGCCGCGGCCCGGCGCGCCGCGTCGAGGTGACGGGGCTGGACCAGGGTCAGGCTGTCGGCGGCCTTCGCCTGCTCCGCCAGCGCGTCCAGCAGCGGACGCAGGCTGCCCGTGTCCCGGGCGCTGACGGACAGGCACCGTGCCTGCGGCAGTAGGACGGACACGTCCGCCGGGCACAGGCACTGCGGCAGGTCCGCCTTGTTCAGCAGGGCGATCACCCGCTGGTCCCGGAGGCGCTCCGCCAGGGCGCGGTCCTCGTCGGTCAAGGGCTGTGAGGCGTCCAGCACCAGCAGCACGGTGTCCGCCTCGGCCAGGGCCTTTTCCGCCCGGGCTACGCCCAGCCGCTCCACCGGGTCCGCCGTGTCGCGCAGCCCGGCGGTGTCGGTGAGCCACACGGTGCAGCCGTCCAGGGTCAGCTCGCCCCGGACCGTGTCCCGCGTGGTGCCGGCAATGGGGGTCACGATGGCCAGGTCCTCCCGGGTCAGGGCGTTGAGCAGGCTGCTCTTGCCCACGTTGGGGCGGCCGCACAGGGCGGCCCGCAGCCCCTCGCGGGCGATCCGCGCCCCCTGCTCGTCGCAGGCGCGGCGCAGGTCCTCGGCCAGGGCGGCGATCCGCGGTCGCAGGTCGGCGGTGGCCTCCTCGTCGCTGATCTCCTCCGGGTAGTCGATGGCGGCGGCCAGGCCGGCCTGGATGGCGTACAGCCGGTCCGCCGCCTCCCGGACGAAGGCTGCCGTGCCGCCGGTGAGCTGCCGCAGCGCCGCCCGGCGGGCCTGCTCGCCGCGGCTGCGGATCAGGGCCATCACGGCCTCAGCCCGGCTCAGGTCGATGCGGCCGTTGAGAAAGGCCCTGCGGGTGAACTCGCCGGGCTCCGCCAGGCGCGCGCCGGCGGCGAGGCAGGCCGCCAGCACCCGCTGCGCCGTGGCGCCGCCGCCGTGGAGCTGCAGCTCCGCGACATCCTCGCGGGTGTAAGAGCGGGGCGCGCGCATGAGCACGGCCATGCACTCGTCGAGCACCTCGTCCCCGTCCACGGCGCGGCCGTAGGTCAGACGGTGGCTTTCCGGCGAGCTGCTCCCCCCGGCCGGGCGGAAGACCCGCGCCAGGACCTGCTCCGCTTCATCCCCGCTGATGCGCACGATGCTGATGCCGCCCTCTCCGGGCGCGGTGGCGATGGCCGCGATGGTGTCGCTCATCCTGCTCTCTCCTCTGTCAGTGCCGGGCTGTCCCGGGTGGGAAAAGCCCCGCTTTCCCGATGGGGAAAAGCGGGGCCGGGGTATCGGAAATGCTTATCGATTCAGCGCCTCGGCCACGCGCCGGGCAATCTCCGCCATGTCCGCCGCGTTGGGCAGACGGCCCTGCCCCTCGGGGTACAGGGTCCGCAGGTCGAGGATGCAGGATACGCCATAGCGCATGCCCACATCCTGGATGGTGTTGGCGCGCCAGTTGAAGGACGCCAGGGAGTCACTGCCCCCCTGCGGGAAGGTCTCCGGCGGGATCAGGAGCACGATCTTTGCTTCCGGCCAGCGGGACTGGATGGCCTCCAGCGTCAGGGCAACGCCCCGGGCGGTGGTGGGCTCGTCGCCGGACAGGGCCGTTGCGGCGTAGCCGGCTTCGCCGAACTCCGCGTCCCGGAGACCGACGCTGAGAATCACCACATTGGGGATGCCGTCCGCGTCGAGCACGGCGAGGTTGCTCTCGCGCCAGGGCGCGGCGGGCGCGTCGTCAGGCAGCGAGAAGGCCGCGTCGGCGGAAATGCTCAGCATGCAACCGGACACAGGCCGGTTCAGCATATCCCGCAGCTGCGCCCACCACATGTCGCCCTCCTCCGTCACGGCGTCGTTGGGGTAGAGAGCACCCCTGGTGCCGTACGCGCTGAGGCTGTCGCCGATCACGGCGATGCGGATGGAATCGGGCGCGGGGGTGATGGCCACGCCGGTCACGGATACCACCATGAGTGTCGGTTCGGGCGTGGGTTC
>CAMKAE010000091.1 GCA_946410395.1 uncultured Clostridia bacterium | reverse complement strand
ATGCCGTGGAAGGCCGGGGAGTTCTCCGGGTTGAGCTCGCCGAAGGCGATGTAGGTCATGAACAGGCCGGCGTAATCGAAGACCGGGTCGCCGTTGCTCAGGGTGTCCATGTCGATGATGATCGGCTCGTCGCCATTCATCATCACGTTCTTGAGGTGAATGTCGCCGTGCACGAGGTGGCGGTTCTCCGGCATGGCTGCGATCAACTCCCGCAGGCGGGCTGCCACGGCCTCCGGCAGGCAGGGCGCGACGGCTTCGAGGCGCTGCCGACACTTGTCCCGGGCGTCCGGCAGCCGACCCAGGGCGTCCTCAAAGCTGTGGATCAGCAGGATGAAGTCCGCGTACCGGCGGATGACCTCGTCAAAGCGCGCCGGATCCTCGCGGATCAGGTCGATGCAGCTCTTGGCGTTCACCATCTCAAAGACGGTGCCGTAGCAGTCCCCCACCTGCACGATGTCAAAGGGGATGGCGGTGGGAATGCCCCGGACGAAGGCCTGCTTTGCCAGGTCCTGCTCCCGGCGGATCATGTCGTAGTAGGCCTCGCCGCCGGGATAGACCTTGACGACCGTGTCGTCGTTGAGGCGGTACACGGTGCCGAAGGCGCCCCGGCCGATGACGGGACAGCCCGACACGTCGATCTCCCGCATTTTCCGGCGAATGTCCATCAGCATCAGAAAGCCGGTCAGGTCGAAGACCTCGTAGACCTCCGGGGAGACGTTCCGGATGACCAGGTTTTGATCCAGCGCCTTGCGCAGCGTCATCAGCGCGCGAAGACCGGAGGAGGAGATGTAGCGCAGGTCCTGTGCGTCTAGGCACACGTCCTGTCCCGGGTGTTCCCGGACAAGGCGCAGGAACTCTTTTTCCGCGTCGGCCGCCTGAAGCGCCTCCAGGCGCTCGTCCAGGCGGATCGTCAGGCCATTGGGCGTTTCGTATGCTTTCATGGTCGTTCCTCCTCTCACGCTTGTGTGGGAGCGGTGTTACGCGAGCCCGCGGCTTTTGAGCCAGGCGAAGGAGCGCCGGAGACAGTCGAAGGGGTCCTCCCCGTTGCAGTCGTCCTGTTCCACCAGCAGCCATTGGGTGCCGCCGGCCTCCGCCTTCTCGAGGATCCGGTCGAAATTCAGGTTGCCCTCGCCCAGGACGGCCATTTTCCGCCCGTAGGCATAATCCTTCAGATGGATGCAGGGAATGCGCCCGGCCAGGCGCTCCAGCCACTGCGCCGGATCGCCGCCGCCGGCCTGGACCCAGAAGGTGTCCAGCGTGAAGCCCATCTCCTCCGGCGGCAGGGCTTCCGCCAGGCGCTCCAGGATCAGCTTGCCGTCCAGCCGGCGGAATTCCTGGTCGTGGTTGTGGTACATGAACAGCAGACCGTGCTCCCGCAGCTTGCGGGCGATGGGCGGGAAGATGGCCATGAAGTCATCCCAGCCCATGCCCTGCGCTGGGTCGAAGGACCACCAGCCCAGGCCCACATGCCCGCAGCCGAAGACGCCGTGATCCGCGATGACCGCGTCCAGCTCGCCGCGCAGCCGGGGTACCGGGGTGTGGGTCAGCACGCACTGCAGACCGTTGCGGTCCAGCTGCTCCTTCAGCCATCCGGCCTCAAAGGGACAGGTGGCGGAGACCTGCACGGCGGGGTAGCCCATGTCGGCCACGCGCTTCAGGGTCTGTGCGAAATCGTCGAGATTCTGCGTATACTCCCGCAGGGTGAAAAGCTGGGCGCCGATCTTCATCTTGCACGCTCCTCCGTCACAGCAGGGCCTTCAGGGCCTGACAGGCCGCGTCAAAGGCCGCGTCGGCGCTCGGGTAGGCGAAGGCGCCTACGGCGCTGCGGCCGCCCTCCTTTTCCAGGGCCTCCAGGCCGGCAAAGACCGTCAGGTGCGGCTCGACGGTCACGGCGGTGCCGCCGCGGGCCAGGTAGTCCGCGACGATCTCCGGCACATGGCCCTCGCCCTTTCCGGCGGGCACCACGCGGCCGTCGGCGAAGAAGGCGTCCTTGATGTGCAGGTAGTCGATGCGGTCCTTCAGCAGCGCCCAGGCCGCGAGGGTGTCCTGGCCGCACTGGACGAAGTTGGCCGGGTCGAACACGCCCCCCAGCCGAGGCTCGGCGGTGAGCAGGTCCAGGCAGCGGGCGGCGTTGTCGCCGTAGATGCCCTTCTCGTTCTCGTGGCAGAGACGGATGCCGGTGCCCTCGGCGCAGTCCGCCATCTCGCCGAGCCGGTCCAGGACCAGCTGGCGGTAGTCCGCTGGATCCTCCCCGCCGGGCGTATAGAAGGAGAACATCCGGATCCGCTGCGCGCCGAGCGCCGCGCAGACCTCCAGGGTCCGCTTCAGCTTTTCCAGGTGCGGGCCGAAGAGATCCTTGACGCCGATCTTGCCCAGGGGCGAGCCGGCCGACCACACCGTCAGGCCTTCGCCCTCCAGCGCCACGCGGATCTCCTTCGCCTGCGCGATCGTCAGGTCCGACACGTTCACGCCGTTCACATTCCGCAGTTCCACGCCTTGCAGGCCGTTGCGGCGCATCGCCGCGATCTGTCCCTCCAGGGACCCGCTCGCCTCGTCCGCAAAGGCATAAATCCTGATTCCGCTCATGCTTCAGCCGCCCTTCCGATTGATTTCAAGCGCAGTATACCGCATCCGGTGGGGAAAGTAAAGCGCGGCGGCATTTCCGGGACAAATTCCGATTGCAAAACCCGGGGAAATAGGCTATACTGGGGGCAGACCGGAAAACTTCATGACCATTATAGGAGGTAGATCTCATGGATGTGCGCGCTGCGTATGAACAATGGCTGAAAGATTTTGCCGCGGATGCGGACACGGTGGCGGACCTGAAGGCCATCGCGGACAAGCCCGCAGAGATGGAGGACCGCTTCTACACCGAGCTGTCCTTCGGCACCGCCGGCATGCGCGGCGTGCTGGGCGCCGGCACCAACCGGATGAACCGCTACAACGTGCGCCGGGCGACGAAGGGCCTGGCGCAGTACCTCAAGCAGGACCCGGAGAACGCGAAGCGCGGCGTGGCCATCGGCTATGACAGCCGGAACTTCTCCGCCGAATTCGCGAAGGACACGGCCCTGGTGCTCTGTGCGGAGGGTGTGCCCGCCTACCTGTTCGACGCCCTGCGGCCCGTGCCGCTGCTGTCCTACGCCGTGCGCCATCTGAACTGCGCCGCCGGCGTGGTGGTCACCGCTTCGCACAATCCGCCCCAGTACAACGGCTACAAGGTCTACGGCGACGACGGCGCGCAGGTGGGCCCCGAGGCGGCCGACGCGATCACCGGCTACATCCGCGCCTTGAACTACCTGGACTGCGTGCCCATGGACGAGGCGGCGGCGAAGGCGGCGGGCCTGCTGCACATCATCGGAGACAAGGAAGTCGACGACGACTACATGGCCCAGGAGAAGACCCTGACCATCCAGCCCGACATGCTCCGGCGCATGGGCGGCAAGCTGTCCATCGTCTACACGCCCCTGCACGGCTCCGGCAACGTGCCGGTGCGGCGCATCCTGAAGGAACTGGGCATCGAGAACCTGGCGGTGGTGACCGAGCAGGAGAAGCCCGACGGCAACTTCTCCACCCTGCACTGCGCCCCCAACCCCGAGAACCCCGAGGCCTTTGAGCTGGCCATCAAGCTGGCGGACAAGGTCGGCGCCAACGTGATCTTCGCCACGGACCCGGACTGCGACCGCCTGGGCGTGGCCGTGCGCGGCAAGGACGGCGCCTTCCACCTGCTGACGGGCAACCAGATCGGCTGCGTGCTGCTGCACTACATCCTCTCCACGCTCAAAAAGCAGGGCCGCCTGCCGGCCAACGGCGCAGCCTGCAAGTCCATCGTCTCCACCTCCCTGGCCAACCGGATCTGCGAGGACTTCGGCGTACAGATGTACGAGACGCTGACGGGCTTCAAGTTCATCGGCGAAAAGATCCAGCAGTTCCAGGACAGCGGCAGCAACACCTTCCTCTTCGGCTTTGAGGAGAGCTACGGCTTCCTGTCCTCCACCTTTGTGCGGGACAAGGACGGCGTCAATGCGTCCCTGCTGGTCACCGAGGTGGCCGCGGCCTGCGAGGAGGAGGGCATCACCCTCTACGACCGGGTGCAGGAGATCTTCGCGAAGTACGGCTTCTTTGTTGAGAAGGTCATCTCCACCACCCTGCCGGGCAAGGACGGTCTGACCCGGATGAAGGAGATCATGGCCGGGCTGCGGACCGATCCGCCCAAGGAGATCGCCGGTATGAAGGTCACCGCGGTGCGGGATTACCTGAAGGGCACCCGGATCAGCGAAAGCGGCTGCGAGCCCACCGGCCTGCCCGCCTCCGACGTGCTGTACTTCGAGCTGGAGCGGGGCAACTGGGTCTGCGTGCGCCCCTCCGGCACCGAGCCCAAGATCAAGCTCTACGTCAACTCCAACGCGAAGGAGAAGGCCGACGCGGAGGCCCTGAACGAGGCCCTCTGCAAGGCGTCCCAGGCGCTGGTGAAGTGACAGACGCGGCGAAGCCGCCGCAAATGCTCCGGAGCTCCCGACTGCTCCTGGCGGAAGGGAGCTCCGCTTTCAATTGATGCAGAGTACCTGTTCAGCCGTAGGGCCTGCTTTGGCGCAAACCCCTCTGTCGCTGCGGCGACATCTCCCCTTTCAGGGGAGACAGGGGCTTAAAGTTACTCAAAGCCTCCCCTGAAAGGGGCGGGGGACCGCTTGCGGTGGAGGGGTTTCTCTGCGAGACTGAATTGTTACGATGCCGGACGGGCAAAGGAGAAGCGAATGGCAAAGAGAGGGATCGCGCTGCTGCTGGCCGCGCTGCTGCTGGCGGCTGCTCCCGCGGCGCTGGCGGCGGATCTGTCCGTGCTCAGCGACGCGGTGTACGACATCACCCGGATCGAAGGCGGGACCAGCATCCTCACCAGCCTGCCGGTGCGGGAGCTGGCGCTGGCGCACGCCCACAGCCTGGCGGATCACATATCCTATATATACGGCGAGGTGATCGTGACTTCTGGCGGGCGGGACGGCGAGGTGATCCGCTGGTGCTGGAACCTGTGCTACCGGGCGCAGGAGCCGCTGAAGGTCCACAGCGTCACCCTGACCGTCGGCGGCAGGGATTTCACGCTGGACGTGTCGGAGGACGCGACGAGGAAAACGCTCGACGACGGGACCGCCGAGGAGTGGAATTATGCCTTCATGGGCACGGACAACGCCCGGCTGTGGACGGCGCTGGTGCTGGAAGGCCGGATCCGGGAGCGGACGGGTTCCTTCGCGGGCTGGACCGTGCCGATGGTGATCCACGGGGAGGCGGAGGATGTGGAGACTGCGCTGACCACCGCGTCGCTGATGGACCTCTACGCCACCTATAAGGCGATGTCTGCCCTCGGCGCGGCGGATCAGCTGCAGCGCTATCACGGCGCGCCCCTGATCACGGGGGAGTGACCGGGCAATTTGTTACAATTCCGCCGGGGCCTTCCGGCGGGTTTTCCCGCTGCCGGTATGGACTTTGCCGGGACGCTGTGGTAGAATGCCGGTGTGGCGCGCCCCGGAAATGCGGCGCAGCCCGGAAAGGACAGACGGCATGAAACGCTTGATTGCTTGCATCCTACTGCTGGTGTGCCTAGCCCCCGCGGCCCTGGCCGAGCGGCTGGATGACGAGGTTCTGCTCAGCTACTACGACAACAGCGTCATCTTCGGCGACTCCATCACCGAGGCCTTCCGCCGGTACCGCTCGGCGGTGCGGCAGACGGACGACAGCTTCCTGGACGGCACGACCGTGATCTGCGTGTCCAGCATCAGCCTGTATGCGGCCAGCCGCCGCTTCCTCAGCGGCGAGTTCCACTTCTCCTATCGCGGGTCGGAAAAGACCATGTACCAGATCACCAAGGAGATCAAGCCGGAGCGGATTTTCATCCTGCTGGGGCTCAACGACCCGGTGGGCATCAAGATCGACAAGGCGGTCGTCTGGGTGGAGGACATCATCACCCACATGCCGGAGTTCTCCCCGGACACGGAGATCTACTTCTTCTCCGAGACGCCGGTGACCCCGGGCTTCTGCGAGTGGAAGGGCCGGCCGAACTACCAGGAAAAGATCAACGAGTACAACGTGAAGCTCAGGGAGACCTGCGAGGCCCACGGCGCCCATTACGTTGAGATCGCCGAGGCGCTCAAGGGCGAGGACGGCTACCTGAACCCGGTCTATTCCAGCGACAACCGCTGCCATTTCAGCGACGAGGGCGTCGCGGTATGGATCGAATGCATGAAGGACTACGCCCAGGAGCAGTATGACCTGGGCCTGTGGGACCCCTTCGCCGCGCCGGAGGAGCCTGTGGCGTCCGGCGAAGCCCAGGAAGGAGCCTGACCGTGAAAAAGCTGATTCTGCCCCTGCTGGCCCTGCTGCTCGCCTGCCTGGCGCTGACGGCGGCCGCGGAGTCCGCCGAAGCCCCGGAAACCCTGCTGGAGCGCGCCTGCCGCATCGCCGAGGACAGCGACGGCCTGATCGTCATGACGGAGGACGACCTCTACGACCTGATCGGCATTCCGCCGGAGGACTGGGCGGACTTCGCCTACCTGGCGGACTATGACGCCCTGTCCGGCCGGGAGCTGATCGTCGTGCGCGCCGTGGACGAGGAGGCTGCGGACCGCGTGGCCGCCATGCTCACCGCCTACCTCGAGGGCCGCATGCGGGTGACCCGCAACTACCTGCCGGAGGCTTACAAGTCCCTGAGCGAGGCGCAGGTCCTCCGGGAAGGGCTGCTGACGGTCCTGTCCATTGCCGCCCCCAACCCCGAGGAGGCCGGTCTGCTGCTGCAAGAGGAGTGACCCCGACGTGGTCTTCAGTTCATTGACCTTTCTCCTGCTGTTCATGCCCTGCGTGCTGCTGGGCTACCGGCTGCTGCCGGCCAAAGCGAGGATGCCCTTCCTTTTTGCGGCATCCCTGCTTTTTTATGGCTGGGGTTCCCCGGTATGGCTGATCCTGCTGGGCTGGTGCATGCTGGTCAGCTGGGGCGGGACGCTGCTGATGACCCGGGGCGGGAAGCGGCGGCGCGCGCTGCTGATCCTGATGATCGCGCTGGACCTGGCGCCGCTGTTCTGGTTCAAGTACGCGGCTTTTTTCCGCGACACGGTGAGCAGCCTGACCGGGTGGAACGGCTTTGAGGCCCTGGGCGCGCTGCTGAGCGGCTGGTTCGGACGGGAGATCCGGGTCGAGACCCCGATCCTGCCCGCGGGCATCTCCTTCTTCACCTTCCAGGCGATCTCCTACATCGTCGACGTGTGGCGGCAGGACGCCCGGCCTCAGCGCAGCCCTGTGGTGTTCGGCGTGTACCTGGCCCTGTTCCCGCAGCTGGTGGCGGGCCCGATTGTCCGCTACACCGACCTGGAGGCGCAGCTGATCGCCCATCCCCGGCCGACCTGGGCGCAGATGCGCCGGGGCCTGACGCGCTTCTGCATCGGCCTGGCGAAAAAGGTGCTGCTGGCGGACGCCCTGGGCCGCTTCTGGGGCCAGATGAACGGGGACTTTGCCTCGGCCGGCGCCGTGGGTGCCTGGCTGGGCCTGTTCGCGTTCTCCTTCCAGATCTACTTCGACTTCTCCGGCTACTCGGACATGGCCCTGGGCCTGGGCGAGGCGATGGGGTACATCATGCCGGAGAACTTCGACCACCCGTACCGCTCCGGGAGCCTGACGGAGTTCTGGCGGCGGTGGCACATCTCGCTGACCACCTGGTTCCGGGAGTATGTGTACATCCCGCTGGGGGGCAACCGCTGCCGCCCCTGGCGCCGGGACCTGAATGTGCTGATCGTGTGGGCGCTGACGGGCCTGTGGCACGGGGCGGGCTGGCATTTTGTGCTCTGGGGACTCTATTTTGCGGTGCTGCTGATCCTGGAGAAGCGCTTTGTGTTGAACCGCCCGTGGGCGGAGCGGATCCCGGCCCCGCTGCGGCAGGCCTTCACCTTCCTGCTGGTGATGGCGGGCTGGGGGCTGTTCTCCGGCTTCGGGACCGCGCTGACGGGTGCGATGGCCGGCCTGAACGGCTGGGGCAGCGCCGCGGCCTGGACGGCCTGCCTGGCGCATGCGCCGCTGCTGCTGCTGTGCGCGGTGATCGCCTTCGCGCCCCGGCTGCCCCGGGTGCGGGAATGGCGCTTTGCCGCGCCGGTGCTGATGCTGCTGTGCCTGGCGGCCCTGACGGCCCAGGGCTACGCGCCCTTCGTGTATTTCCA
>CAMKAE010000090.1 GCA_946410395.1 uncultured Clostridia bacterium | reverse complement strand
GTTTTTAACTGAGATGCGTATCAGCGGAAAAGCCGGGAAACAGAGGTGAAAGATCCCATGCTCAACGCCTTTTCCAGAACCGAGCGGCTGCTCGGCCCCGAGGCCATGGCCCGCCTGGCGGCTTGCCGGGTGGCGGTTTTCGGCATCGGCGGCGTAGGCGGATACGCGGTGGAAGCCCTGGCCCGATCGGGCGTCGGCGCCCTGGACCTGATCGACGACGACCGCTTCGGCCTGACCAACCTGAACCGCCAGCTCCACGCCACGCACGACACCCTCGGCCAGTACAAGGTGGACGCCGCGCGGGAGCGGGTGCTGGCGATCAACCCGGACTGCCGGGTGACGGTCCACAGGACCTTCTTCCTGCCCGAAACCCAGGCCGCGTTCGACTTCACGCAGTACGATTATGTGGTGGACGCGATCGACACGGTGAAGGGCAAGCTGGCCCTGGCCGAGCAGGCCCAGGCCGCGGGCACACCGATCATCAGCGCCATGGGGGCCGGCAACAAGCTGGACCCCACGGCCTTCCGGGTCGCGGACATCAGCCGGACCTCCGTGTGCCCGCTGGCCCGCGTCATGCGCACCGAGTGCCGCAAGCGCGGCATCCGGCGCCTGAAGGTGGTGTACTCCACCGAGCCGCCCGTCCGGCCCGTGTGCGAAGCGGATCCCGCGGACAGCCACCCGGGCAGCAGCCGGCGGGACACGCCCGGGTCCACGGCCTTCGTGCCCTCGGTGGCCGGCCTCATCATCGCAGGGGAAGTGGTGAAGGACCTGTGCGGCATCCGGGCAAAGCAAAACGCACAGCCGACAGAAGGCTGACAGCTGTGCGCCAGAAAAAACGCTGTAGGGGCGCCGCTTGCTGCGCCTCGTCCCCCGCTCACTCCTGCGTGTGCGGTAGAAAGTGCACTGTAGGGGCGCCGCTTGCTGCGCCCCGTCCCCCGCTCACTCCTGCGTGTGCGGTAGAAAGAACGCTGTAGGGGCGCCGCTTGCTGCGCCCCCTCTCTGCCATCCTCTCATTCTGCGTTCTTGCCAGAATTTACCGCAGCCCGGTGCAGAAGCATCTCTCCGACAGGCTTACGCCTGTCCTTTTTTCGCGCCGTCCTTTCCGGCCACGGTGGTGTCCACCCGATTGCGATAGACCACAAAGCGCTGCCAGAGGAACTCCGTCACAAAGTTGATCAGCATGGTGCCGATCTGAACGATCCAGGGGCTCACCAGCGCCTTCGCTTCATCCGCCGCCGCCCCAATGAACGGGTTCTCGCCGGTGAGCGCAGCGGTCCACCAAGTGCTCACGGGCGTGAAGATCACATAGAACAGCAGCGTGAGCAGCATGGCCCGCCTGATGTCATAATCGCTGCGGAAGGTGTACTTCCGGTTGAACGTGAAATTCCACAGCACGCTCAGGATCAGGGAGATCAGATACGCCAGCCAGGGCGCCCACCCAAACGCCTCATAGAACAGGGCATAGGACGCAATCTGAATCACACCCGCGGAAACGGAGAACAGCGTGAACTTCAGCGTCCGCAGCCATTCGCGGTTTTTGTCCGTTTCCCGGATCAGGGGCTTTTTCGGTTGGTTTTCCAGGTTGGTCATGGATTGTCATCCTTTCGGTTTTTTGCTCACTTGGCCTTCCAGTTGATGTTGAGATTCTGGCAATACCGGGCGGCATAGCTGCCGGAGGGGGCGTAAACGGTGACACCGCCCATCGGATAATACCCTCCATCCGGGCCTTCGATCGATCCGATGGCCCCGTCCCCGATTTCGGTCAGGCTGGCGGGTAGTGTAATGCCGGTCAGCGATTCACACCAGATAAAGGCTTTCTTCCCGATGGACTGTACGCCTTCCTCAATCACCACGGTGGTCAGGTTATAGCAGTAAGAGAATGCGTCCGGTTCAATGGTCTTCACGCTTCCCGGGATCGTGACCGATGTCAGGCCGGTTTGGCTGAAAGCCGCTTCTCCGATCTGCGTGACGCCGTACGGAATGGTCACGGTTTTCAGCGCTTCACAGCCGTAGAACGCGCTGCCTCCGATTTTCCGCAGAGAAGAGGGCAGCGTGACGCTGGTTAGCTTTGTTTTGTCGGTAAAAGCATAGTCAGCAATCTCTGTCGGACCTTCCTGGATGGTGATGGAGGTGATCGTGTCTGAATTGAATCCCATGATATCGCCCACGACGGACACCCGCTTGCCGTCGATTTCGGCAGGGATCACAATGTCTGTATCGGAACCCGTATAGTCTGAAATCTGGATGGTGCCGTCTTCGAGATCCTTGTACTTGAAGCCCGTGGAAGAAGCCTTCCCGCCGAACCCGACATATTCGCCGAGGCCGAAGGACGTGGTGGTTTCAGTTTGCCGGGCGGGCTGGGAATCCATAGCGGGGGGTTCGGGGGTATCGGTAACAGGTTCGATTTCAAAGTCCAACTCCGGATGTTCTTTGGTCATCTCATTCAGCAGCTCATCCAGCTGTATCGCTGCGTCGGACTTTTCTGTTTCGAAAACTTCGATCGCGCCCACGCCATCCGTGACCGTCACTTCGGTGTTCTCATCTTCCGCGGCAGTATACATCAGGTTGACGGCCTCCACCACGGCCCGGGAGGTTACGGTCGCGCCGGTGACGGCATCGATGCCTTCGCCCAGGGTGAAGGGGCCCTTCTTGCCGATGAACTGACTGGTGAAGAGCAGGTTTTCACACCACATCCCCATTTGTTCATTGGCTGCATCCACTGCCAGCATCAGGATCGTATCGTCCTCATCCAAATCAGCCGTAACGCTCACCATTGAATGGTTGCCCCGCACCGTCACCGTGGATGTTTTGCTGATACCGGTCATCAAATCAGTACCCGAGTCAGGAAGCAGAGTGCTTGGCGCAAAGAGCACTTCAGCAGTGTTCATGTTGCCATAGGCGTCAGTGAGCACGATCACATAGATTTGACCTTTGCTCAGTGTGACTTCCTCACCGGCCGCGTTGACAACAGTACCTTTTGCGGGACTCCAGATCGCTGCCTTCGCCATGGGCGACTCGGTGTTTTCAAAGACGAACTGTGCGTCCTCAAGGCCGGGATCCCAAAATGAAGGAACGATGAGCACCTCATAGACATGCTCGTTCCCGTTTGCGTCAAGAAGGGTGAGATCGTATACCTCTCCCTCGCGCACACGCGTACGATTGCCGCTTTCATCCACGATCATGTTCTGCTGTGCATCAAAGACAATCTTCTTGCCCGGGTGTGTTTCATTGCCGGCAGTTTCTGTGATGGCCACCCTTCCGTCAGGCAGCAATGAATACGCCCGTTTCCCCGGCTGATCGCCCATCGACGTCCCGCAAACCAGGCAAAGCATGGCAATCAGCACCGCCAAGCGTTTCAGCACAAGACCCCGCTCCTTTCTGTTTTGGAATGACGCTCGCAAACTTCCGTTGAGTGCAGAATTCATGGTCAGTTTCCGCTCACCAGCCGCAGTCCCGGGACGGCATTGAGCGTCAGAGGCGCGGTCTCGCCGCGCAGGAAGCGCCAGTAGGCCGCGGAGCCGATCATCGCGCCGTTGTCGCCACAGAAGCGCAGCTCCGGCATGTACAGCGGCAGGCCGGCCTTTTCGCATTCGGCGGTCATGCGGCGGCGCAGTTCGCGGTTGGCGGAGACGCCGCCGGCCAGGGCGAGCTTCGCCGCGCCCGTCTCCCGGGCGGCCAGCATGGCCTTCCCCGCCAGCTGCTCCACCACCGCGTGGCGGAAGGAGGCCGCCAGGTCGGCCTTGGGCAGTGGCTGTCCCGTCATCTCCAGCCTGTTCACCGCGTTGAGGAAGGCGGTCTTCACGCCGGAAAAGGAGTAGTCATACCGGCCCTCGGTGTGGGGCTCCGGCAGGTGCAGATACGCCGGATCGCCCTCCTCCGCCAGCGCGTCCACGCGGGGGCCGCCCGGATAGGGCAGGCCCAGCACCCGCGCCGCCTTGTCGAAGGCCTCGCCCGCCGCGTCGTCCCAGGTCTGGCCCAGGAGTTCATAGGTGGCGTAGTCCGGGACGTTCACCAGGTGCGAATGCCCGCCGGAGACCACGAGGCACAGGAAGGGCGGCTCGAGGTCCGGGTGGCTCAGATAGTTGGCCGCGATGTGGCCCTCGATGTGATTGACCGGGATCAGCGGCTTGCGCAGCGCATAGCTCAGGCCCTTCATGCAGCTGACGCCCGTCAGCAAGGCGCCGACCAGCCCCGGGCCGTAGGTGACGGCCAGGGCGTCGATGTCCGCGAAGGACAGGCCGGCCTGCCGCAGGGCCTCGTCGATGACCCGGTCGCAGGCTTCCACATGGGCGCGGCTGGCGATCTCCGGCACGACGCCGCCGTAGAGGGCGTGCAGGTCGATCTGGCTGAACACCACGTCCGCCAGGAGCTTTCGCCCGTTCTCCACAATGGCCGCGGCGGTCTCGTCGCAGGAGGATTCGAGGGCAAGGATTCGGATGGGGGGATTGTTTGTCATGTGAACACCAGCCGTTTTGAATTCGGAATGCGGAATGCGGAATTCGGAATTCAGAATTTGGAATGAATTGTGATATGGGAGCGATTCGGGCGCGAAGAGAAACCCCTCCACCGCTGCGGCGGTCCCCCTCCCCTTTCAGGGGAGGCTTTGAGTAACTTTGAACCCCTGTCTCCCCTGAAAGGGGAGATGTCGCCGCAGCGACAGAGGGGTTACGGGCATTCGTCGCAGTGTTTAGTCTGCGCTCTGCCTCTGCGTTTTTTGCTCTGCGTTTTTCTTTTTTCTGATCACCAGCGCCGCCACACCGGCCAGGGCGGCCAGGCACGCGGCCCAGACGATGCCGCCGGTGATGGCGCAGCGGGTGAAGAAGCCGATGGGCATCAGGAGGATCAGCAGATCATCCGGCGCGAAGATCCATTCGTCGTTGGTGAACAGCACCCGGTGGAAGGCGGTGAACAGGCTGTCGAAGCTCACCAGTCCCCATACCGCCAGCGCCAGCAGCACCGCGAGCAGCACGCCAACGCCGATCAGGATGCCCACGGCGCTGTGGCGTCCGTCCCGGAGCAGCAGGCAGCCGCCCAGCGACGCCAGGAAAAGGCCGAATCCGAGCAGGCCCACCGTCCGGGCCAGCCGGAACAGCGGCGCACAGTCGAGCATGTGCCGCTGCGCCTGCTCGCTGAAAAGCCCCTTATACTGAAAGGTCTGCGTCCGCCCGGCCATGGTGTCCGCCACCAGATGCGCGATCGGCGCCCGGTCGTCCTCGGTCAGCCCGGCTGACGCCGGCGCGTTGTCCCAGGCCAGCCAGCGCTCCAGCAGCGGCGCGCCGGTCCCGAAGAGCCACAGGGTCCCGCCCAGCGCGCCGATCCCGAGGCTCAGCGCCAGAAGAACGCCTGCCAGCATTGAAAGCAAGGAACGAAAGGTATGTCTTTTCATAACGCATCACCCCGGCGGTTCAGCAGAAAAACCGGGCCTCGCCGAAGAAAGCGCGCCAGGCTTCCGTGATAAAAGCGCTCTGCGTTTCAATCACGGCAATGATGTTCCGGAGGACGTACTCCGGAATGTGGGACTGGTTGTGCGCGAGCAGGCATTTCCCGCGCCTTGTGATCCAGACTTTCGTCGCGCCGGGCTGCGGGGTTCCTTTTGCGATATGCACATGCACAGGTTCAATCGGGTCGTTCTCGTTGGCCCAGAAATAAACGTGATAAGAGCCGACCTTAAACAGCTGTGGCATGCTCAACCCCTCCGTCGGCTGCGAATCGGAGAATCAGGTGCGCGGTGTTCTCCACCACATTCCGGATCTGGGCCAGTTCCTCTTCGGAGAAACCGTGAACCGGTCCCCATTCATAGTCCGGCAGCCAACAGGTCACGTCATGAAAGCCGTCCTTCGCGTCCGGCTTTTCAGCATATACCTTGACGCGCCCGTCCGGCAGGACCTCCGAATGAACGATCTCCGTTCCGTCCTGCAGGGTCATAAAGGGGTACATCATGGATTCCGCCTCCTTTGCGTCACCCGCGTCACTGCATCTTCAGGTACGCGGTGACGAAGCCCTCCAGGTTGCCGTTCATCACGTCGTCGATGTTGCCCACCTCGTAGCCGGTGCGGTGGTCCTTCACCATGGTGTAGGGCTGGAAGACGTAGGAGCGGATCTGGCTGCCCCACTCGATCTTCTTCATCTCGCCCTTGATGTCCGCCATCTGCTGCTCCTTCTCCCGCTCGCGCAGCTCCAGCAGGCGTGCCTTGAGCATTTTCATACAGGTGGCGCGGTTCTGCACCTGGTCGCGCTCCGTCTGGCAGGCCACCACGATGGTCACGTCGTCCTTGACATAGGTCATGCGGACGGCGGAGGACGTCTTGTTGACGTTCTGGCCGCCTGCGCCGGAGGAGTGGTAGGTGTCCACCCGGACATACTTCATGTCGATCTCGATGTCGCCGTCGTCCTCCTCCATGATCGGCGCCACGTCCAGGGACGCGAAGGAGGTGTGCCGGCGGGCATTGGCGTCGAAGGGCGAGATGCGCACCAGGCGGTGCACACCCTTCTCCCCGCGCAGGAAGCCATAGGCGTTGTCCCCGTCCACCTCAAAGGTCGCGGACTTGAAGCCCGCCTCGTCGCCGTCGAGGATGTCCAGTACCTTCACGGTGAAGCCCATCTGCTCGCAGTAGCGGGTGTACATGCGGTAGAGCATCTGGGTCCAGTCCTGGGCCTCGGTGCCGCCGGCCCCGGCGTGGAGGGAGAGGATCGCGTTGCAGGTGTCGTAGTCGCCCCGCATCAGGGTTTCCAGCTCCAGCTCGTCGGCCTTGGCCTTGAGCTTGGTGAGCTCCACGCCCACCTCGGCGCCCAGCTCCTCGTCGTCCTCGTCCTGGGCCAGCTCCATCATGACCTCGATGTCGTCCGCGCCGGAGAGCAGCTTTTCATAGTGGGCCAGCTTGTTCTTCAGCTTGCCCAGGCGCTGGTTGATCCGGGTGGAGCGCTCCGTGTCGTTCCAGAACTCCGGCTGGTTCATCTCCTCCGTGAGCTCCTCGATCTGCTCCCGCATGTGGTCCACGTGCAGGGCTTCCCCGGCGGAGAGCACGCTCTTGCGGATGTCCGCCAGGTCATTGCGGTATTGGTCAAATGCGATCATGGTTTTCTCCTTTTCTGTGCGCTTCAGCGGGGGAACGCGGCCTTGCCGGAAGACGGGTCAGTCCTCTCCGCCGTTGATCTCCGGCCTTCCGTGGCAGTTCTTGAACTTCTTGCCGCTGCCGCAGGGGCAGGGATCGTTGCGGCCCACCTTGGCCATGGCGCTGACCTTGCGGGGGCCCTGGGGGCCGGTGGGGTTGGCCACGGCCACGGGCTTCAGGTTCTCCATCACATTCCGGTTCATGCCGCGGGGCGCCCGGATGCGGGCCGGCCCCTCCGCCGGATTGTTCTCCGCGGTGGCCCGGGCCTGCTGGGTCGGTTCCGGCGTCCGCTCGACGCGGGCCTGGTAGATCGCCCGCACGGTGTCCTCGCGGATCAGGAAGTTCAGCTCCTCGAACATGTGGCCGGCCTCGATCTGATACTCGGTCACGGGGTTTGCGCCGGAGTAGGCCCGGTAGCGGATGCCGTCCCGGAGCACGTCCATGGCGTCGATGTGGTCCATCCAGCGGCGGTCCACAGCCCGCAGCAGCATCACGCGCTCGAATTCCCGCATGTCGATGCCCAGGCCGGTGAGCGCCGCCTCCCGCTGCTCATAGAGGCTGTGGGCGTCCTCCTTGAGCGCCTCCGCCAGGGCCTCCCGGTCCTCGTTGTCGATCAGGTACCGGTGGCTGTCCAGGAAACCGTGTTCCACGCACAGGTTCTCGATGTAGGGCTTGAACTGCGCCAGATCCCAGTCCGCGCTCTCCTCGCCGCTGCAGTTGCGCGCGATGGCCGCCTCGATGAGCTTGTCGGCCATGCCCAGGATGTTCTCCTTGACGTTCTCGCCCATCAGCACCCGGCGCCGCTGGCCGTAGATGACCTCGCGCTGGCGGTTCATCACGTTGTCGTACTCCAGCACGTTCTTGCGGATCTCGAAGTTGCGGCCCTCGACCTTGCGCTGGGCGCCCTCAATCTGCTTGGTCAGCAGGCCCGCCTGCAGGGCGTCCTCGTCCTTCAGGCCCAGGCGATCCACCATGGTGCCGATGCGGTCGGAGCCGAAGAGCCGCATCAGGTCGTCTTCCAGGGAGATGAAGAACTGGGTCGAGCCCGGATCGCCCTGACGGCCGGCGCGGCCGCGCAGCTGGTTGTCGATGCGCCGGGACTCGTGCCGCTCGGTGCCGATGATGTGCAGGCCGCCGGTGGCCAGCACACGCTCGTGCTCCGCGTCCGTCACCGCCTTGTGCTTGCGGTAGAGCTCGTTGTAGTGTTCCCGAGCGTCCAGGATCTCCTGGGCCACGTCCTCGTTGTGGCCCACGGCGGCCTCGATGACCTCGTCCTCATAGCCCTCCTGCCGCATGGCGCGGCGGGCCAGGTACTCGGGGTTGCCGCCCAGCAGGATGTCCGTGCCGCGGCCCGCCATGTTGGTGGCGATGG
>CAMKAE010000089.1 GCA_946410395.1 uncultured Clostridia bacterium | reverse complement strand
CGGATTGCGCTCTTCGGATTCCTCTACGCTTTCTGCGGATTCCGGATTGCGCTCTGTCGCTGCTCCAGCTTCCTCGCTCAAAGCCTCCGCCGAACCGAAATCAATCCAATCCTGGGGGGACATATACTTGAATTTGTTTTCTTTCGCATACGCTTCTGCCATGCTTCCGGGGACGACGACCAGGGTCGCATCTTCCCGGCCCTCGAAGGCATTCGCGTCGATCGTTATCACGCTCTCCGGGATGATGATCGCGCGGATCCGCTGTTCACAGCCCGCAAAGATGCGTTCGCCGATGGCCACGACCTTCCGGCCGTTCCCCGTCTGAGCCGGAATTTCAACGTCCTGCTCCGTGCCACTGTAGCCCGTGATCTCCACCCCGTTCGCGGCTTCCGTATGGCGCCAGCCATCCGCAAACGCCAGACACGGGATGATCAGGGCAGCCGCAAGCAGCAGTCCCAGGAACAAACGCACGCTTTTACGCATCATCAAGCCCTCCCCGGAAGGTGATTGGGTACATTATAGCAAATCGCCTGGGGCCTGTCAAACACGGCGATTGACACATCTTCCGGCTTCCTGTATAATCAGGCCATCCCCATCCGCTATATCAGACAGGAGGAAACGCCGATGAACGAAAACCTGATCAAGCGCAACGCGCTGCTGGCCCAGGTGGTGATCAAGGGACTCGCTTCCCGCAACATGACCGGCTATTACGCGCAGGACAAGGCGGCCGCGCTGGCGCAGGCCCTGGCCCTGATCCCGGAGGGCAGCGCGGTCACCATGGGCGGCGCCATGAGCGCCCACGAGATCGGCCTGGTCGACGCCCTGAAGGCCGGAAACTACAATTTCATCGATCGGGACGCCTGGGCGGACAAGCGCGCCGCCATGCTGGCCGCCTACGACGCGGACGTGTTCCTCTCCAGCGTCAACGCCATGACCGACGACGGCGTGCTCGTGAACATCGACGGCAACGCCAACCGCGTCTCCGCCATCGCCCAGGGGCCGAAAAAGGTGCTCTTCATCGTCGGCATGAACAAGGTCTGCCCGGACCTGGACAGCGCCATGAAGCGCGCCCGGAACACCGCCGCCCCGGCCAACGCCCAGCGCTTCGGCCTCTCCACCCCCTGCGCAAAGACCGGCAAGTGCTTCGACTGCAAGTCCATGGACACCATCTGCTGCCAGTTCCTGATCACCCGCTTTTCCCGGCACACGGACCGGATCCACCTGATCCTGGTAGGGGAAGACCTTGGCTTCTGACACGCGCTCCGTTAAGAGCGCCAAAGTGCCGGCAAGGGGATTTCGCGCTCTGCGGAGCGCGACCAGGGCTTTCCGATCGCCCTGGACCTTCGGCGCACACCGTTACTTGATTTGCACTTCTCACTTGAGAATCGCATGACACTTTTTACATTTCCTTCACACACCCGCCGGTCTTGCGCGGTATAATGGAGCCGGGGCGGGTTCCCGTCCCGGTTTTTGTGTCCGACGGAGGAAACATGATCGAGCTGCGAAAGGTCACCAAGCGCTACGGCAGGACGGAGGCGCTCAAAGGCGTCTCCCTGACGGCCCCGGACGGCTGCGTGCTGGGGCTTTTGGGCGTGAACGGCGCGGGCAAGACCACCATGCTGAACCTGATGACCGGCTATCTCCCGCCCACCGCAGGGCAGGTGCTGGTGGACGGCACCGACATGCTGGCCAACCCCCGCTTCTGCAAGCGGCGCATCGGCTACCTGCCGGAGCAGCCCCCGCTCTACGACGAGATGACCGTCACCGCCTACCTGACCTTCGTCTCCCGACTGCGGGAGGTGAAGGCCGCGTCGATCCCCGGCCATGTCCGGGACATCCTTGGCCTGTGCGGGCTGGAAGAGGTGGCGGACCGTCCCCTGGGCAAGCTGTCCAAGGGCTACCGGCAGCGGGCCGGCATCGCCCAGGCCCTGTGCGGCGACCCCTCCACGCTGATCTTCGACGAGCCCACCGTCGGCCTGGACCCCCGGCAGGTGGTGGAGATCCGCCGGCTGATCCGCACCCTGGGCCAGACGCACACCGTGATCTTCTCCTCCCATCTGCTCGCGGAGGTGTCGCAGCTGTGTACCCGGGCTGCCATCCTGCACGAGGGCCGGCTGGTCTGGGAGGACGACCTGACCGCGCAGCGCGCCGACGGCCACATCGACCTGCGGGTCGTCATCGCCGGCAGGGAGAGCGAGGTTTCCCGGGCCCTGCGGGACGCGCCGGGCTTCCGTAGCCTGAAGGCGCTGCCCGCTCCGGCGCCGGGGCTCGCGGAATACACGCTGTCCCTGGACGAAGCCCCGGGCGAGCCCCTGCCCCAGGAGCGGCTGTTCCGGCTGCTGGCCGCCCGGGACCTGCCCCTGATCCGCCTCGAGCCGGAGCCCACCGGCCTGGAGGACATCTTCCTCCGGGTGACCCAGCGGGAGGGGGGAAACGCATGACGGCCATCTGGCGCAAGGAACTGCAGGCGTATTTCTTCACGCCCGTCGCCTACGTGTTCATGGGCGTGTTTCTGCTGCTGGCCTCGCTGTTCTTCTATCTGCTGATCCTGGCCCAGCGCTCCTCGGACCTGCTGACCTTCCTGCGGTATATGAGCTATCTGTGGATGCTCCTCTCCCCGGTGCTGACCATGCGCCTGATGGCCGAGGAACGCCAGAAGCGCACGGACCAGCTGCTGATGACCAGCCCGGTCTCGGTGACCGGCATCGTGCTGGGCAAGTACCTGGCTGCGCTGACGGTGCTGCTGGCCACGGTGCTGCTGACGCTGGTCTATGTCGCGGTCGTGGCGCGCTACGGGGCGGCCTACCCCGGGGAGCTGCTGACCGGCTACCTGGGCTTCATCCTCCAGGGCTGCGCCTTTGTGGCCATCGACCTGCTGGTCTCCGCCCTGGTCCGCAGCCCCATCGTCGCGGCCACCGCGGCCTTCGGCGTGAACTTCGCCCTGTGGATGATGGACCTGGCCACCCTGTTCGCGCCGGAGTGGCTCAGCGGGATCCTGCGCTTCGTGAGCCTGTACTCCCGCAACGAGCCCTTCCTGATGGGGCAGTTGTCCTGGGCCGGGGTGTTCTATGACCTGAGCGTGATCGCCGCCGCCCTGCTGACCGCCGTGTGGGCGCAGGACCGGCGCCGCCGGGCGTGAGGAGGTGCCGCATGATCAAACGCTTTTTCGCAGGCCTGCGCGCCGGCAGACGCTGGCGCTACAGCGCCGCCGCGACGGTGCTGCTCCTGTCGGCCCTGGCCGTGCTGCTGATCCTCAACGTCCTCATGACCCGCCTGGAGGACAGGCACGGCTGGCGGACGGACATGAGCTGGAACAGCCTCACCTCCTACGGTGCGGACACCCAGAAGGTACTCGACAGCCTGACGGTCCCCGTGCACGTCTACGCCGTGTACCAGGAGGACGCCTACCTGCTGGCGCTGCTGGACCGCTACGCCGCCAACTGCCCCAACTTCACCTGGGAGAAGACGAACCTCGCCCTGAACCCGGGCCTGGTCTCCCGCTTCCGGGCTGCCACGCCGGAGGAATCCATCGGCTCCGACAGCCTGGTGTTCTTCTGTGAAGCCACCGGCCGCTTCAAGGCCGTCCCCTTCGCGCAGATGCTGAACTACACCTTCGACGAGGAGGGCAATGTGGTCTACGAGGGCCTGCAGTACGAGCGGGTCCTGTCCTCCGCCATCACCTATGTGGCCGCAGAGCAGATCCCCCGGGTCATGATCCTCCAGGGACACGGCGAGCTGAGCGAGGGGATGACCGTGCTGCTGGCGGACCTGCTGGACCGGAGCTTCCGCGACGTCTACTACTTCACGCTCAACGCACAGGGCATCACCCTGGAGCCCGACGACCTGCTGCTGATCCTCTCCCCCGAGCGGGATTTCACCGACAGCGAGACGGAGCAGCTCCTCGCCTTCGCGGAGGCCGGCGGCAGCATGCTGCTGACCTGCGATTATTCCGACCCCGTGGAGCGGATGCCCAACTGGCAGTCGCTGCTGCGGCTGTACGGCTTTCTGCCCGAGCCCACCGGCACGGTCGTCTGCGCCTCGGCGGAGGAGCCCGGCAGCTACCTCGATCCCTACCGCTACATGCTTCTCCCCTCCGTGCGGTACACCGGCGCGACCCAGACCCTGGCGGCAAACACCGCGCTGCTCTTCCCCGCAGCCCGTGGCTTTGCCGTTCCCGCCGAGGCGGACAGCTATCTGGCGACGGACGTGCTGGTGTCCTCCGCCGAGGGCGCGTTCCTGACGGACATGTCCGCGGAGCTCTCCTCCAGCGGCGAGCCCCTCTCTGACAGCCGGGGGCCCTACGCCCTGGGCCTGCTGGCCGAGCGCATCACCGGCAAGGCGGAGCGCTCCCAGGCCGCCGTGCTGGGCTCCTCCGCGGTGCTGACCGAGGAGTGGATCTGGGCCCGAACCGACACCGAGGCCTTCCTCGCAAGTCTGGTCGGCTGGCTGCAGCCCAGCCGCAGCGAGCTGCCGATCGCCCCGCGCTCCGCCGTCCGCCCCCAACTGACCGTGGGCTCCCTGGGCGCGGGCACCGTCGTGATCTTCCTGCTGCCGGTGCTGGCCGCCGCCGCGGCCCTGCTGGTGCTCGGCTACAGGCGGAAGCTGTAACGCCGCGCAAAAAACCGTTCCGGATCACTCGCCGGAACGGTTTTTTTCATATTGGAAAACAGGTCTGCCGCAATGCTCAGAGCGCAGTGCCGCCGTCCTCCAGCAGCGGGGACGGCGCGGTATGCGCGGGCGCCGGATCAAACAGGTCCAGTTTCACCGGATGCCGGCCCAGGGTCAGCAGCAGGGCCGCGCACAGGATGACCGCGGCAATACCGGCCGCAAAGCCCGCGATGCAGTAAGGCCGGTCCGGCTTCCCATACTTCAGGTTCAGCGCGCCGAACACCACCGCCAGCACGCCGCAGATCAGCCCGGCCCGGGTGTCAAAGGCCGCCGCCAGCAAGCCGCAGATGCCCAGGATCAGGGCGGCCGTGACGCCCCCGCGCAGGCTCCGCACCGGTTTGGTCACCGGGGCCGCCGGCACAGGAGCCGCGGGCGCGGGAGGCTCCGTCCCGGCAACGGCGACGGGTGCCGGGACAGCCGCCTTTGCCGGCGGCTCAAACCCGTGAACCTTCGCCCCGCAGTAGCCGCAGAAGGCGGCGTCATCGTCGATCTTTTTTCCGCAGGAACCGCAGAACATGTCCTTTCCTCTCCCTTACGATCCGCGCACGGGCTCGCTGTACAGCCGGTCCGTCAGCCAATGCTTCCCGTCCGTGGTCAGCACCAGGCCGTAGAGGCGCGTGTTGATGACAGGCACGCCCTCTGTCTTCATGTATTTCTGCCCCGCCCAGCCCCGGTCCTTGTTGGTGATGACCGCCAGCTGCGGGACGATTCTGTTGTGGAAGCCCGGCTCCAGCGCCGCCTTGCCATGATGGGGGTAGCGCAGGATGTCCGAGCGAATCTCCCCCACCGTGACGCTGTCGGCCAGCGCCTGCATCCCCGCCTTCTCCAGGTCGGCGGCGAAGAACATGGTGCGCTCGCCAAAACACAGCCGCAGCTGGGCGGAGCGGTCGTTGCACTCATAGCTCTCCGGGGAGCGCAGATAGACCGTCAGCGTGGCGCCGCCCACGGTGAGCACGTCGCCGTCCCTGAACCACCGCACCGGGATTTCGCTGTTGGCCGCCCGGTCCAGCAGCCACTTCATGCGCTGGTTGTAGTCCGCCGGGAAGCACACCAGCACTTTCCCGATCTCCACCTCCTGCGCCAGGCGCTCAAAGCCCTCGACGTGGTCGTGGTGGGGGTGGGTAATCAGCACCGTGTCGATGCGCCGGATGCCGTACAGCCGCAGCATGTCGATCATGGCCTGGGTGAACTCGTTGGACCCGCAGTCGATCAGCAGGCTCTCGCCGCCGCAGAGGATCAGCTGGGTGTCGCAGTCCCGGATCGGCGGAAAGATCACCCGCAGCAGCTCCGCGTCATCGTCAAAGGCGAAATCCGCCCACCGCTCCGGCTCGTTGTAGCGGTCGATGATTGCCGGCAGGACGGGGACGGGCGTGGCGGTGGGCACCGGCGTGGCCGTGGGCACGGGTGTGGGTTCCGGTGCGGCGGAGGGCTCCGGGGTGAGGCCGGCAGTCTCGGGCGTGGCTTCAGGCGCAGCCGTGACCGGGGCAGCCGGCGCCGGCGTGACGGAAGGTGGCGGGGTGTGCTCCGGCTCCGGAATCACGTCCACAATGTGCACCCCGCCGGTCCGCACCGTGGGGTTCGGGTCCGTGCTCTCGGCGGCGGCTCCCGCGGCCGCCAGCATGCCTGCCAGCAGGAGCGGGATCCATCTCTTCCATTTTATAAAAGCCATTCTGCGCACTTCCGGCGATTTCCTTTCCGTACCCACAATTTTGATACTTGACTTTGCAAAGTTCTTGTGGTACAATAAAAAATTGCATCAGTATCTTTACTGGTGTGGGTTTTTTCCGCCTTGTAATTGTAGCACAACAGTCTGAAATTGCAAGGGGAATTTGCAAGAGTCCCCCCGGGACGACAGGATGAAGGGGTGATGGCTGCCTATGGTGCACGAGGTGCAAATGGGAAAGCTTCGCAAGCGCATGAGCTTTTCCCGCATTGACGAGGTTCTGGAAATGCCGGACCTGATCGAGGTGCAAAAGAATTCCTACCAGCGTTTTCTGGACGTGGATCTCCGGGAAGTGCTGGCGGATGTGTCCCCGATCGTGGACTACAACGGCAATCTGGAGCTCGAGTTTGTGGATTACACACTGGAAGAGCCGAAGAATCCGGTGACCCGGTGCCGCGAGCGCGACATGACTTACGCCGCGCCGCTGAAGGTGTTTGTCCGGCTGACCAACCACGAGACCGGCGAAATCAAGGAAGGCGACGTGTTCATGGGCGAGTTCCCGCTCATGACGGATCACGGCACGTTCGTGATCAACGGCGCCGAGCGCGTCATCGTGTCCCAGCTGGTCCGCTCGCCGGGCGCTTATTTCTCCGAGTCCATCGACAAGTCCGGCCGGCACCTGTTCTCCAGCCAGATCATTCCCAACCGCGGCGCCTGGATTGAGTTCGAGACCGACTCCAACGAGGTGCTGTGGGTCCGCATCGACCGCAACCGCAAGATGCCCATCACGATGCTGCTGCGGGCGGTCGGCTACGGCACGGACAGCCAGATCACCGATCTGCTGGGCAACGACGAGCGTCTGACCCTGACCCTTCAGAAGGACGACTCCATCACCAGCCGCGAGGAAGCCCTGATCGAGATCTATAAAAAGCAGAAGCCCGGCGAGCCCGCTTCCCTGGAGAGCTCGACGAAGCTTTTCGATTCCTACTTTTATGACACCAAGCGCTACGACCTGATGCGGGTAGGCCGCTACAAGTTCAACAAGAAGCTGGCCCTGTCCGCCCGGATCGCGGGCCACACCGCCGCCGAGGACATCGTCAGCCCCCTGACCGGCGAGGTGCTGGCCGCCGCCGGCGAAGTCATCTCCCTGGAGAAGGCCCGCACCATCCAGAACGAGGGCGTCAACGCCGTGATGATCACCGTGGAGGGCGAGGCCCACAAGGTGGTCGGCAACTATTTCGCCGACGCCCGCACCTACCTGCCCTTCGATCCCGCGGAGGTGGGCATCAACGAGTTCGTGCACCTGCCCACCCTGCGGCAGGTCATGGCCGAGTCCACCGAGGAGACCCTGCGGGAGAACCTGAAGGCCAACCTGGGCCAGCTGGTGCCCAAGCACATCATCCCCGACGACATGGTGGCCGCGGTGTCCTACCTGCTGGGCCTGCCCTACGGCATCGGCGTGTGCGACGACATCGACCACCTGGGCAACCGCCGCCTGCGCTCCGTGGGCGAGCTGCTGCAGAACCAGATCCGCATCGGCATGAGCCGCCTGGAGCGCGTGGTGCGCGAGCGCATGGCCATCCAGGATGCCGGCGACGTGCGCCCCGGCGACTTGATCAACATCCGGCCCGTGTCCGCGGCCATCAAGGAGTTCTTCGGCTCCTCCCAGCTGAGCCAGTTCATGGACCAGCCCAACCCGCTGGCCGAGCTGACCCACAAGCGCCGCCTGTCCGCCCTGGGCCCCGGCGGCCTGAACCGCGACCGCGCCTCCTTCGAGGTCCGCGACGTGCACTACAGCCACTATGCCCGCATCTGCCCCATCGAGACCCCCGAAGGTCCCAACATCGGCCTGATCGGCTCCCTGGCCAGCTATGCGCGCATCAACCAGTACGGCTTTATCGAAGCGCCCTACCGCAAGGTGGACCCGGTGACCCACCGCGTCACCAACGACATCGTCTACATGACCGCCGACGAGGAGGACCTCTACCAGATCGGCACCGCCCACGAGCCCCTGGGACCCAATAACGAGTTCCTGCACGACAAGATCTCCGTGCGCTCCAAAGCGGAATACATCGAAGTGCCCCCGGCTCAGGTGGACTTCATCGACGTCAGCCCCCGGCAGGTGGTGTCCGTGGCCACGGCCATGGTGCCCTTCCTGGAGAACGACGACGCCACCCGCGCC
>CAMKAE010000088.1 GCA_946410395.1 uncultured Clostridia bacterium | reverse complement strand
CTGTAATTAAAGGAAATGGCGGGCTGCATGCCCATGCATACGCCCATCACCGTCAAGGAGATCATCTGTCCGACGCGTCCGGCCACGCTCTGTCCGGCCACGGCAATGGAGCCGTACTGCATCATCAAATTATTCACGATGGTGCTGGACACGCTGCCCAATACCGTGGCAGCGCTCAGCGGCAAGCCCAGGCTGAGAACAGTCCAGACAACTTCCTTCTTCAATGACAGATCCTTGGGCGAAACAGAGTAGATCTTGCCCTTGGTGCGCAGGAAATATGCGTAGTAGCCAAGGCTAACCGCATTAGCGATGACGGTGGCCACCGCGGCGCCCGATACATCCATGGAGGAAATCAGCAGCGGATCCAGTGCGATGTTCAGCACCGTGCCGATCATGTTGCCGATCATGGAATCGGTGGTGGAGCCGTCGGCCCGGATCAGGGCAGGCACCACGTTGGTCAGCATGATGACAGGCGCGCCGATCGCGATGACGCGCAGATACTCCGCGGTAAACTGTTCGGTATCTTTGTTGGCGCCGAGCAGCTTGCAAACGGGGTTCATCAGCGGGAGAACCACGGCCGTGAACACAACGCCGACCGCAATGGCTCCCCAGACGGCGAATGCGCTGATCTTTTTGATCCGGTCGTACTCGCCTCTGCCCAGAGCCAGGGAGATGGCGGTGCAGCCGCCATTGCCCAGCAGCACGCCGAGGCCGGACAGGATCGAAAACATGGGCGAAGCCAGCGTCACGGCGGCCACCTTATTGGGATCACCGGTCTGGCCGATGAAAAACACGTCCGCCATGTGATAGAGCACCATCACCAGCATGATCAGGATGGCGGGCAGGCAGAGCTTGCGAGCTAGGGTCCAGTAATTGCCGGACCGGAGCATTTCCTCATTAGCTGTCTTATTTGTCGGCTTCTCTTTCCTCGGCATATGTTTTCTCCTCCTTGCTTCAGGAATCGAAAAGCTTCCCATTGTTCCCATTGAACAGTTCCTATTGTATTCGGCTGCCTGGCCCGTGTCTTTTTGATTTCCGACGCTTTCTCCCACAAATCCGACATGCCGGTCAAAGCGCACTACGATGTCGGTTTTCTGTCATTTCGGGTCGGAATTCGGGAAGAATTCCACAGGGCGGTCTGTTACAATTTCCCCGACAAACGCGGAGGAGGAATCGCGATGCGAATGTTCAACCCGGACAGCAAATTCTCCCAGTTCATCTACTTGGCACTTGACTATATCAAGCTGGGACTTGTTTTCCTGCTGTTCTCCATCCCAGGGATCACCACCGGAGCTGCAGCGGCCGCCGTGATGACGGTAGGAATGCGCATTGAGCGGAAGGAAGCGCCGGTCATCTTCCGGCCCTTCTGGCAGGCCTTTAAGGATAACTTTCGCCAGGGTACCGCGCTGACGCTGCTGTTCATGCTGGTTATCGCTTTCCTGGTCGTGGACTGGTATGTGCTCCTGCAGATGGAGGGGACGCTCCTGATCCGGCTCCTGACTGCTCTGGTCTTTGTGCTGGCGCTCCTGACCGCGTCCCTCATGCTCTGGGCTTTTCCGACGCTGGCACGGTTCGAGCTGACCAACCGGCAGGTCATCCATAACGCCATGATCCATATGGCTTCCTGCTTTCCCAGGACACTACTGGCTCTGTTTGCGGCGGTGGGCGGTTTCATCCTGGCAGCGATCTTTCCCCAAGTGATGCCCGTGATCACCTTCTTCGTACCGGCTTATGTGGTCTGGACCATGTCCAGGACCTGTGTGAAACGCTTCCGGAAGTTTGACGGCAGCGCGGAGCGGGAGGAGGCGGAGGCAGCGCTGGAGATGAAATACGAAGAGTCCCCGCACGAGGCGCGGAATACCGGGGCTGCGCAGCCGCTGCAGTTGAACTGATGAACAAGGGAGGCGCACTGCGTGGCTGTCTATTGCAATCCCATCAACATCAACTATCGCTACCAGTTCAATCTGGATCAGCGCCGGGGCGGAGCCTTGAGGATCTGCCGGGAAGCGGCGGATCCCTCCATGATCTGCTTCCGGGATCGCTATTACATCTTTGCATCCATGACCCTGGGCGTCTGGGTATCGGATGATTTGGTTCGTTGGGAAAACCACCAGCTTCCCTCGGAACTCCCGCTTTATGATTACGCCCCCGATGTGCGCGTGATAGGCGACTGGGTATACTTCTGTGCCTCCCGCCGGGACGAAAACTGCGATCGATGGCGTACCAGGGACATTCTGAACGGCCCCTATGAGCGAATCCCGGGGAACTTTCCCTTCTGGGATCCGAACCTCTTTGCGGATGATGACGGGCGGGTGTATTTCTACTGGGGATGCTCCAACGCTACACCGATCTGGGGCGTGGAACTGGATCCCGTGACCATGCTTCCCAAGGGAGAGAGAACGGTCCTGATCGAGGGGCATCCCTTTGAGATTGGGTATGAACGCTCAGGAGAAGATCACTCTCTCCGCCCCCTCTGCCCGGAAGAAGCCGATGCGGAGATGCGAACGTTCCTGGCTGCCAGAGAAATGCGGGAGGATCAGATCCCGGAAGACCGCAAGGCGATGATCCGGGGCATGTTTTCCAACGCGCCTTTCATCGAAGGCTCATGGATGACAAAGCATGGGGGCAGATACTATCTTCAATACGCATGCCCGGGCACGGAATTCAATATCTATGCTGATGGCGTTTATACCAGCGACCGTCCGCTTGGCCCATTCACCCTGGCGGACAACAATCCCTATTCCTACCATCCTGGTGGCTTTCTGCCCGGTGCGGGTCACGGCTCCACCATGCGGGATCGGCAAGGGCAATGGTGGCACACGTCGACAATGCGCATCAGCGTGAATCACAACTTTGAGCGCCGGGTGGGCTTGTGGCCTGCGGGTTTTGATGCGGATGGCGAGCTGTTCTGCAACCAGCGCTACGGTGACTGGCCTATGACAACGGAGGGAGATCCCTGGCGGGATCCGGCCTGGATGCTGTTGAGCGTGAACAAAACAGCCGCAGCGTCCTCCTGCCTGGAAGGACACGAGCCGAACAAAGCGACCGAAGAAAACGTGCAGACCTGGTGGCGGGCTGCTTCAAACAGCCGAAGTGAATGGCTTCAGGTCGACCTCGGAGCGATTTATGACGTTCACGCCATCCAGGTGAACTTCGCTGACGATGCCATCGACATCCCCTGCCCGGTCGAGATCGCAAAAGGTCGGGACCGGTATATTGAAGAGCGGAACCTGCAAACGCAGTGGCGGCTGGAGGGCAGCACGGACGGGGAAGACTGGTTCAGCATCGAAGACAAGTTCGACGCGCATACCGACCTTTCTCACGATTTGGTCCTCCGGGAAGAGGGCTTCAGGACGCGGTTCATTCGCCTGACCGATATGGCCATGCCCTATGGTCAGAATCCCTGCGTGTCCGGTCTGCGGGTTTTCGGCAGGGGTTATGGCGAAAAGCCTGGAATCCCGTCATTCTCAGCGGAGAGAGCCGACGCGCTGGACATGACAGTGACCATCAGGGCACAGGAGAACACGCTGGGCTACAATATTCTCTTCGGATCTTCCCCCGAAAAGCTCTACCACAGTTGGATGGTATTCTCTCCGGGCGAGAAACGCATCGGCGCGCTGATCAAAGAACGCCGCTGTTATGTGAGAGTAGATGCTTTCAATGAGAACGGTATCACGGAAGGAAGGTGTATTCCCCTTGAAGAAGGCCATCTATGACCCCGGGCAGGACCCGCGCTTTGCGCATCCAGTCATCGATCAGGACGAGTGGAAGGAGCGCTATCTGGAAAACGGTGAAACCATCCCATACCGGTATATGCACGGAACCTTTGACGGAACAGATGTGAAATTCGTTTTTTGCTTTCCGCCGGCTGAGCGCTACGGGAACCGCTTTCATCAGTATCTGTCTCCGTTCCCCGGCCCGGATGAGGAAGTGGCGTCCATTGGTCATACCGGTACGGAGGACCGCATTGGGTTCGCGCTGAAATGCGGCGCGTATTATGTGGAAACCAACATGGGTTCACGCTCCCAGTTCGGCGGAAATCGTGACGATAAGCTGACCTGGCAGTCTTCCGCCGCGGCGGCGGAGTTCTCCCGGGAAAAAGCCATGGAAATCTACGAAACGTCCCAGCGCCCTTACGGTTACGTCTACGGCGGATCCGGCGGCGGATACAAAACCATGGCCTGCATCGAGAACACTCGGGCCTGGGACGGCGCGGCGCCTTATGTGATCGGCTCGCCGGTTTCCCTGCCCAACACGATTACCATGCATGTCCAGGGTCAGCGCGTCCTGCGCAACGCCTTCGGGAAAATCCTGGATGCTTTGGACGCGGGCGGTTCCGGCGACCCTTATGAGCACCTGACCAAAGATGAAGCCGATATGCTCCGGGAACTGACAAAGATGGGCTTCCCGCCGCTGGCCTGGTATCTGGAAGCGAAGGGCGTCATCGACCCGGGCTCCCTGCCCGTGCTGCTGCCCGGCGTCAAGCGGATGGATCCCGGCTACTTTACCGATTTCTGGACGAAGACGGGCTACGCGGGATCGGATCCCGAAAGCTCCTCTTCCAAGGACCGGATTTGTTTCCGCACAAAGGTGAGATCCGTTCACCGGGCAGATCAGACCGACGCCCGCACCGCCGAGGACGGCCAGAACGGTGTGGACGACGCCTACAAGAAGCAGATGGTCAGCGGCAACGGCGCGTATCTTGAACTGGAAGACCTGCCCCGGGGCGATCAGCTGTATCAGGAAGGCCTTTCCATGACCTTCCAGGACGGCGGCGCGGTGGGCGCCACGCTCCTTATGGGCAAAATGATGCGCGCCGCCGATGGCAGGGGCGGTATCGTGACGATCGGTGACTGCTACGGGATGAGCGATCTGGGTGCAACCATGGAAAAAGTCCGGCCCGGGGATGCGATCCTGCTGGACAATTCTGACTATATCGCCGCCCAGAGCTATTACCGATATCAGGTGCCGGAAGACCTGTCCTTCCATGCCTGGGATCAGTTCCGCAATCCCGACGGGAGTCCGAAAACACCCCAGCGGCCTCCCTTCCCGGTGCCATTTACCGGCGTGGGTGTCCGGCAAGATGGCGAGATCCAGGGCAAGGTCATCAACATCCAGGCCCTGATGGACGAGAGCACCTGCCCCTGGTGTGCCGACTGGTGGCGGAAAAAGATCATCGAAGCCAAGGGCTCCGACGCGGATCACCGTACCTATTTCATGGAGCGGTGCATGCACGGCGATGTGGCGGCCATCGGGAATTACATGGTGGTCAACTATGTAGGTGCGCTGCGGCAGGCGCTGATTGATCTCTCCGACTGGGTGGAAAAAGGCATCGAGCCACTGGAGCGCACGGCTTACAGTCTGGGCGAGGATGGACAAATCCATCCCGAAACGGATGTCAGCAGGCGCTGCGGCATTCAGGCCATCCCCACCTTGCGGGCCAACGGCACAAAGTGCGCACGTGTCAAGGCCGGCGAGTGCGTTCGCTTCACGGTCGACGTGGAGATTCCCATCCATGCGGGTGAGGTGACGGAGATCCTGTTCGCACAGCAGGAAAAGCAGCTCGCTGCCAGGGAGACGGAAGCCAACGGCGTGGCGCGGCTGATGCTGGGGAAGGATATGTGGGACGCAAGCCTGGACTTTGAAAAAGGCGCAAAGGGCGAAATCCACACCGCCCACGCGGAGACCGTGGCAAGCTATGATCAGCCAGGGACCTACTTTGCCACCGTTCGCATCGCGACCCAGCGGCAGGGCACATCCGACCCCTTTACACAGGTGCTGAACTTGGACAGAGCCAGGATTATTGTGGAATAAAACTGCGGGAAAGATTGGGAAGCCGGTCTTTCCCGTTTTCAGAAGGCGGATCGGGTATGTGGGAAGACGCACAGTGGATCAGGATCCCCAGGGAAGAACTTGAACAAAAACGGATCGTCCACGGCGATCTGGGAGGCCGGTTTGCGTATTTTCGCTGTGAACAGGTCCTTCCGGCGGATGCCCGGCTGACGGTCTGTATCACGGCCGTCTCCCGTTACCGGCTATGGGTCAACGGGCAGCCTGTGCTGTCCGGCCCCTGCAAGGGCGACCTGGACCGGCAGTATTTCGAGACAGTCGATTTGACGCCGCTTTTGTGTGCCGGAAAGAATGTATTCGCCGTGCAGGTCCTGTACAATGATCCGGACATGGCACGGGACCAGACGGACGAGCGGGCGGCCATATACGGCGTGGTGGGCGCGGGAAACTGCCATGCCCTGGCGGTGGAGGGGGAGATCACGGACGCCGCCGGCCAGGTCATCGGCTCCGTTACCACCGGGCAAGCGCCATGGTATGTATGGCTGGATAACACGTTTCATCTGCACTCCACGGAATACACCGTCTATCTGGGCGCGGTGGAGGAATCTGTTGACTTCCGTCGATCTCCGGCCCGCTGGCGGGCGGCGGACTTTGACGATACCGCCTGGCTGCCGGCCCTGCCCTGGGGACCGGTGGTGCTGTCTCCTGCGTTTCAGAGTGTGGGGCTGGTGCCCCGGATCCATGTGATCCCCCGGGAGATTCCCCTGATGGACGAGACGGAGACAGCCTTCGCCCGGATCATCCGGAGAGAAAACGACACCGTGCTGGACGCCGGCGCCCATGTGAACGGGTATCCGCACTTTTCCTTTGACGGGGAGGCCGGAACGGAGATCACCGTCACGTATCTGGAACGCTTCGGCGACGGAACGGACGGCTGCCGCATCGATGACATGAACGGCACCGCCGCGGGCCGGACGGACCGTGTCATCCTGGCCGGCGGCCCTGTCTGCTATGAGCCCTTCTGGGTGCGCACCTTCCGGTACATCGTCATCCGTGGCGGACAGTTGTCTCTGCCACCGGTATACCGGATGACAGGATATCCGCTGCCGGTGCAATCGACGGTTTCCTCCTCCGTCCCGTGGGTGGGACAGCTGTGGGACATCTGTCTGCGCACGCTGCGGAACTGCATGCTGGAGACCTACATGGACTGCCCCTATTACGAGCAGCTGCAGTTCATCATGGATACCCGGCTTCAAATGCTGTTCAGCTATGCCGTGAGCGATGACACAAGACTGGCACGGAAGGCCCTGCTGGACTTCCACTGCGGCCTGCGGCCCGAGGGCCTGCTGCCCGGGAAGACGCCGACGGCCTACTGCCAGATCATTTCCACGTTTTCACTGCATTACGTGTTTGCCCTCTGGGAGTATGTGGAGCATACCGGCGATGCGGCTTTAGGCCGCCTGTATCGCCCGGACATCGACCGCATTCTGGATGCCTATGACCGCAAACGGGATGGATCGGGACTGGTGGGAAAGATTGATCCCTGGGCCTTCATTGACTGGCAGGATGACTGGCGGGAAACGGGCGGTGTATCGCCCGCGTACTTTGAAGGTCCCAGCAGCATCATCAATCTGATGTATGCGTACGCCCTGGAGTGCGGAGCAAAACTTTATGAAGCCACGGGCCGCCCCGGCACGGCGGCGGAGTACCGGCAGCGCCGGGCGGAGATTTTGCAAAACGTGAGAGCGTTGTGTTTCGATCCGGAGAAAGGCATGGTGCAGGAAGGCCCGTCCTGCAGCCAATTCACGCGTCACGCTCAGGCCTGGGCCGTGATTAACGGCTTGTTCGACGATCTTGAAAGCCGCCATGCCATGCAGGCGGCTCTGGTTTGTCCGCCCTGCTCCTTCGCCGCCTCGTACGAATGGTTCCGTGCGTTGGAGAAGGTCGGGCTGGAGGACGAGATGCGCCGATCCCTGGACGACTGGATCGCCCTGATTGGGCGGGGCTGCACCACCTGTCCGGAGGAACCGCACCATCCCCGCAGCGAATGCCATGCCTGGAGCGCGTTGCCGCTGTATGAGTTCACGTGCACCATGGCGGGCGTCCGGCAGGAGAGCGGCAAGATCGTCATCCGGCCCCGGATGTTCGATCTGCCTGACTTTTCAGGAACAGTCGTCACGTCGCAGGGAACGGTACGGTGTGCTTACCGCACGGACGAAAACGGGACGCATCAGTATGATGTGAGCCTTCCCGAAGGGGCCAGGGGCCTTTTCATCACTCCGTCCGGGCAGCAAATTCCTTTTACGGGGTCTCTGAACATCATGGAGTGACAAAGACAACCGGACACCGGTCCGACGGATCAGACTCGTCGGATATGTCTTAGTTTTGATCGGAATTGGTAAAGCGTCTTCGGGACGAAATCTGTATCATGATCAACAGCAGGAAAGCGGTGCTTTGCTGTTCAACCGTGAAAGGAGAGAAACGCCATGTCTATTCGCATGAAATGGATCGCTCTGATAACCGCTGTGGTGGTTCTGCTGGTCGGCATGCAGATCTACTACAGCAACATCGGCCAGGCCAGAGCTCAGAACGCCACCCCGGAGACCACGTTCAAATGGTGGATCTATTCGGGAACTTCTTCGGAATACTACGGCAATTACGCGGAAAACCCGGCGATCCAGTATACGCTTCGGCGCGGCTGGGGCCCGGAGGAGAAGGGCATCGCCCTCGATTTTCTCCAACCGCCTCCCGGCTCGGAAAACGATAACTACACCACCATGATCGCCTCCGGCGACCTGCCGGACATCATTGACGCGGTCA
>CAMKAE010000087.1 GCA_946410395.1 uncultured Clostridia bacterium | reverse complement strand
ACCAGCGCGTGAAGGAAGCCGAGCAGTACGCGGAGCAGGACAAGAAGCGCAAGGAAGAGGTGGAGGTGCAGAATCAGGCCGAGAGCCTGGTCTATGAGACCGAGAAGCAGCTGCGCGAGAACGGCGACAAGTTCTCCGCCGAGGACAAGGCCACGCTGGAGAGCGAGCTGGAGGCCTTCAAGAAGGTCCGTGAGTCCGGCGACGCGCAGCAGATCAAGAGCGCCATGGAAGGCTTCACCCAGAAGGTGTACGCCATCTTCGGCAAGCTGTATCAGCAGCAGGGCGGCGCGGCTCCCGACATGGGCGGCCAGCAGCCCAACAACGGCGGCATGAACCCGGACGGCACCTACAGCGCGGAAGGCGACGTCCGTTAAGGACCGCATGAACCTGCGGGGTTGCATGCTCCGCAGGTTTTTCCGCGAATCTGCGCCCGGGAGGGGATTGCATGGCAGACACGAAGAAGAGAGATTATTATGAGGTCCTGGGGGTCAGCAAGAACGCCACCCAGGACGAGATCAAAAAGGCATTCCGCAGGAAGGCCATGGAGTGCCACCCGGATCAGCATCCGGGCGACAAGGACGCCGAAGCCCGCTTCAAGGAGCTCAACGAGGCCAATGAGGTGCTGTCGGACCCGGACAAGCGGGCCCGGTATGACCAGTTTGGCTTCAACGACCCCATGTCCGGCATGGGCGGCGGCGGAAATCCGTTCGGAGCCGGCGGCTTCGGCTTTGGCATGGACGACATCCTCAACAGCTTTTTCGGCGGCATGGGCGGCGGCATGGGCGGCGGCAGCCGCAGGGCGGGCCCCGTGGCCGGCAACGACCTGCAGTATGAGCTGAAGCTGACCTTTGAGGAAGCCGCGGACGGCTGCACCAAGGCCTTCGACTTTTACCGGACGGAGACCTGTGACACCTGCGGCGGCAGCGGCGCCAAGCCCGGCACCAGCCCCGTCACCTGCTCCATGTGCAACGGCACCGGCCAGATCCGGCAGTCCGGCGGCTTCATGGCCATCACCCGGACCTGCCCCAACTGCCGGGGTACCGGCAAGGTGGTGACGGACCGCTGTCCCGGCTGCGGCGGCAGCGGAACCAAGCGGGTGCGGAGAACCGCCACCGTCAAGGTGCCCGCCGGCATCGACAACGGCCAGACCGTGGTGCTCAACGGCCAGGGCGAATCCGGCCTGCGGGGCGGCCCCAATGGCGACCTGTTCGTTACGGTGCTGGTGCGCGAGCACAAGCTGTTTGAACGGGACGGCAGCAACCTGCTGCTCGAATTCCCGATCAGCTTCACCCAGGCGGCCCTGGGCGCTGAGGTGGATGTGCCGACGCTGCACAGCTCGGTGCGCTACAAGATCCCCGAGGGCACCCAGACCGGCACAGAGTTCCGGATCAAGGGCCAGGGCATCCAGCGCATCCACGGCACCGGCAAGGGCGACCTGATCTTCCGCGTGAGGGTGGAGACGCCCCGGCGCCTGAGCGATAAGCAGAAGGAGCTGCTCCGGCAGTTTGAGGACTCCGCCACGGGGAAGGAGTACGCCGGCAAAAAGAGCTTCATGGACAAGATAAAAAGTGCTTTCAATTGAACAGACAGTCCGATCCCGGCTCCGGCCGGGTTTTTTTTGCTTTCGCGCGTCGCGATTATTGCGAATCCTCCGGACCTGTGTTATACTGAAGCCGCTGACTTATGAGAGATCCCGACAGGTTCAGTGACGATTTTGTCGGAAGGGGGACTTTTTCCTGTGTTTGGAAAGCGTTTGTTTCCTGGCGGAATCCACCCGCATGAGGGCAAGAACGGCAAAGCGGTCAACGGGCTCAACCCGATCGTGGAGCTTCCCGCGCCCAAGCGTGTGGTGATTCCCATGGCCCAGCACGGCGGCGCCCCGGCCAAAGTGGCCGTCAAAAAGGGCGATCACGTGCTGATGGGCCAGCTGATCGGCGAAGCGGGGGGCTTTGTCTCCGCACCGGTCCACGCGTCCGTCTCCGGCACGGTGGCGGACATTGTCGATCAGCTGATGTTCAACGGATCCGAGTGTCAGGCCGTGGTGATCGAGAACGATTTTCACGACGAGTGGAAGCTGCTGGACCTGCCCTGGCAGAGCGGGAAGCCCACAGCGGACGAGCTGCGGCAGGTGATCCGGGATGCGGGCATTGTGGGTATGGGCGGCGCAACATTCCCGACGCCGGTAAAGCTCTCCATCGGGGCCGGAAAGGTCTTTGAAAAGCTGATCATCAACGGCGCCGAGTGCGAGCCCTACCTGACGGCGGACCACCGGCTGATGCTTGAGCACGCCGACGGGATCATCGATGCCGTGGAGATCGTGAAGGAAGCCTTCAAGGTGCCGGAAGCCATCATCGGCGTCGAGGAGAACAAGCCGGACGCCATTCAGGCGCTGCGTGAAGCTATTGGCACGCGGGAAGGCATCCGCGTGCAGGCGCTGCCGGTGCGCTATCCCCAGGGCGGTGAGAAGCAGCTGATCTACGCGCTGACCAAGCGCGTCGTGCCGGCCGGCGGGCTCCCCATCGACGCGGGCTGCGTGGTGCTCAATGCGGGCACCTGCTTCGCCATCCATGAGGCGGTCCGGGAGCGCAAGCCCCTGGTCCACCGGGTCACCACCGTGGGCGGTCTGGTGCAGAAACCGGGCAATTATCTGGTGCGCATCGGCACACCGGTCCGCAACCTGATCAAAGCCAGCGGCGGCACCCTGCCGGAGACCCGCACGATTATCTCCGGCGGTCCCATGATGGGCACGGCCTTCCAGGACATCGACATTCCCGTCACCAAGGGCTGCAGCGGCATCCTGGCCCTGGGCCGGGAGGCCATCGACCCGGAGGAGAGCCCCTGCATCCGCTGCGGACGGTGCATGCGGGCCTGTCCGATGCAGTTGCAGCCGCAGCTGATGGATCATTACATCCGGGCCGAGAAATTCGACGAGGCCGACAGGGTGGGCGTGCTGAGCTGCATCGAGTGCGGCGCCTGCACGTTCGTGTGTCCGGCCAAACGGCTGCTGACCCAGTCCTTCCGGGCGGGAAAGCGGATCGTCAACATCCGCCGCCGTCAGCAGAAGGCCCGTGAGGACGCCGAAAAAGCGGCGCTGGCAGCCCGGAACGCGGAACAGCAGCAGAACGGAAAGGAGGCGTAAGGCATGCAGATCAAGAATATCGCCATCACTCCTTCGCCCCATGTCCGGTCCAGCGTCAGCACACGGCGGCTGATGCAGGAGGTCTGCCTGGCGCTGGCCCCCGCGGGCATCGCCTCCGTGATCCTCTTCGGCGCGCCCGCCGCGGTGATCATCGCGGCCTCCGTCATCACCTGCGTGCTGGCTGAGTATCTCTACCAGCGCCTGATGAAGCAGAAGGTGACGGTCGGAGACTGGAGCGCTGTGGTCACGGGCCTGCTCCTGGCCTACAACATTCCTGCCGGCGCGCCGGTCTGGATCCCCATCGTGGGCGGCATCTTCGCAATCATCATCGTAAAGCAGCTCTTCGGCGGCATCGGGTCCAACTTCATGAACCCGGCGCTGACGGCCCGCGCCGTGCTGTTCGTCTCCTGGAACGCCATCATGATCAAATATCCCCAGACCGTCTTCCTGGCCAAGGGCCGGGTGGGCCTGGACGCCGTCTCCGGCGCCACGCCCCTGGCGGAGCTGGGCAAGGTGTTCACCGGCGCAGAGGGCGCTTCGCTGAGCAATGTGAGCCTGCTGGACCTGCTGCTGGGCAACTGCGCGGGCGTGCTGGGGGAGACCTGCAAGATCGCGCTGATCCTGGGCGGCGTTTACCTGATCGTCCGCAAGGTCATCGACTGGCGGATCCCCGTGTCCATGATCGGCACGGTGGCCGTGATGTATCTGCTGACCTCCGGCTTTAACCTGGGCCTGACGGCGCGGGAGCTGCTCTCCGGCGGCCTGATGCTGGGCGCATTCTTCATGGCCACGGACTATTGCACCTCGCCCCAGACCAACAAGGGCAGGCTGATCTTCGGAGCCGGCTGCGGCCTGCTGCTCTTCGTGATCCGGGCCTATGCCAGCTACCCCGAGGGCTGCTCCTTCGCCATCCTGTTCATGAATGTCTGCACGCCGCTGATCGACCGCTGGACCGCGCCCAGATATTTCGGGGAGGTGAGAAAGCATGGCTGACCGAAAGAACACGGTTACCCGGACCTTCCTCAACGGACTGATCACCGAGAACCCCACCTTCACGTTGATGCTGGGCATGTGCCCGACCCTGGGCGTGACCACCGCCGCGTCCAACGGCATCGGCATGGGCCTGGCCACCACTTTTGTTCTGGTGTGCTCCAACCTGTTCATCTCTCTGCTGCGCAAGATCATCCCGGACAAGGTCCGCATCCCGGCCTACATCGTCATCATCGCGTCCTTCGTGACCATGGTGGACCTGTTCATGAAGGCCTATCTGCCGGATCTGAGCAAATCCCTGGGCTCCTACATTCCGCTGATCGTGGTGAACTGCATCATCTTCGCCCGCGCGGAGTCCTTCGCGGCCAAGAACGGGCCAGTGCAGTCCCTGGCCGACGGCCTGGGCATGGGCCTGGGCTTCACCGCGTCCATCACGCTGCTGAGCATCGTCCGCGAGCTCTTCGGCAGCGGGACGATCTTCGGCGCGCAGATCATGCCTGAATCCTATCAGCCGATGGACATCATGAACAAGGTGCCCGGTGGCTTCATCACCCTGGGCCTGATGATGATCCTGGTCAACGCGATCAAGAAGATCATCGGCAAACGCCGTGCGGCCCGGAAGGAGGCGCTGGCATGAACACCTTTCTCGTGATCCTGATCGGGCAAATCCTGATCAACAACTATGTCATGTGCCAGTTCTACGGCATCTGCCCCTTCCTGGGCGTGTCCAAGAAAGTGGACACGGCGCTGGGCATGGGCATGGCCGTGACCTTTGTCATCACACTGGCCTCCTTCATCACTTGGCTGGTGCAGAACTTCATCCTGGTTCCCCTGGAGCTGGAATACCTGCAGACCATCGCCTTCATCCTGGTCATCGCGGTGCTGGTGCAGGTGGTGGAGAACGCGCTGAAAAAACTGTCTCCCTCGCTGTACCAGGCGTTGGGCGTCTATCTGCCGCTGATCACCACCAACTGTGTGGTGCTGGCCGTTGCGCAGAAGAACGTGACCGAGGGTGCCATCATGGACGGCCAGACCCTGGGTCTGCTGGCCTCCACCTTCTGCGGCTTCTGCGCCGCCATCGGCTTTACCCTCGCGCTGGTGCTGCTGGCCGGCATCCGGGAGCGCATGGAGCAGTCCAACATGCCCAAGTGGATGGAAGGCTTTCCGGGCGCCCTGATCATGGCGGGCCTGATGGCCATCGCGTTCATGGGCTTTGGCGGTTTGCTCCAGGGCCTGCACCTGGTGGGCTGAGAAAGGAGGGTGCGCGATGGAAATCCTGAAAGCGGTATTGGTCCTGGGCGGCCTGGGCGCCGTGTTCGGCGTGCTGCTGACCTGGGTCGCGAAGGTTTTCGCGGTGCCGAAGAATCCTGTCCGGGACGCCGTGCGGGAAGCCCTCCCCGGGGCCAACTGCGGCGGCTGCGGGTATCCCGGCTGTGACGGCTGCGCCGAGGCGATTGCCTCCGGCCGCGCCGCGGTGACGGCCTGCCCGGTCGGCGGCTCCGACGTTGCCCGCAAAATCGGCGAGATCATGGGTGTGGCCGTGAACGAGACGGAGCGCAAGGTCGCCACGGTCATCTGCCAGGGCGGGACGGACCGCTGCCGCGTGAAGTTCAAGTATCTCGGCATTCAGGACTGCAATGCCGCGGCCATCATCCAGGACGGCAACAAGGCGTGCCAGTACGCCTGCCTGGGCCTGGGCAACTGCGAGCGGGTCTGCAGCTTCGACGCGATTCGCGTCAACCCGCACACCCGGCTGGTGGAGGTGGACCCGAAAAAGTGCCAGTCCTGCGGGCGTTGCATCGACGAGTGCCCCCGCAAGGTCCTCGAGCTCCGGCCGGAAAGTCAGCTGGTCAACATGCTCTGCCGCAACCCGGAGATGGGCAAGAACGTCTCCCAGAAGTGCTCCGCGGGCTGCATCGGCTGTGAGCGCTGCGCCAAGGCCTGCAAGTTTGATGCCATTACCATCGTCAACCATCTGCCGGTGATCGACCACGACAAATGCCGCAGCTGCATGGTCTGTGCGGAGGTCTGTCCCAGCGGCGCCATGAAGGCGATCTTCGAGGACCGGCTGATTGCAGAGATCGACCAAGACAAGTGCGTGGGCTGCACGCTGTGCAAGCGCACATGCCAATTTGGCGCCATCGAAGGCGAGCTGAAGCAAAAGCATTTGGTCAACGACGCCTGCACCGGCTGCGGCGCCTGCGCGGAGAAGTGCCCAAAGAAGTGCATCACCATGAAGCCCCGCGAGAAGGCCCGGGACCCCCGGGTGGCCGTCAAGGTGGAAGCGCAGACGGCCAAGCCGGCCGCGCAAACGGATCCGGCATAATAAAACCGGTATCGTTTTGAGGCATCGCACCCCTGCGGATGCGGTGCCTTTTGCTGTCTTCCGGGTTAACGGGATGCGCTTCCGAACAATTTGGTTGTCTGTTTTAGCCGTTCTTGTCGAAAAGCGTTGAAACAGCTTGAATTAGAGTTGACTAACCATCGGAAAAACCTTTATAATCAAAATGTTGACTTGTGTTCAATCATGGTCGGTTTCCCAAACACAAAGAGGAGGATGATGTCATCCATGAGTGAAGAAATGGAGAGCAAGTACGCGGAGCTTCGACAGATCATCGAAACTCACAAGGACTGGCCCGGCGCCCTGATGCCCGTTCTGCAGGCCGCACAGGAAATCTTCGGCTGCGTGCCGGAGGACGTGCAGAAGATCATCGCCGAGGGCCTCGGGGTCACCCTGAGTGAGGTCTACGGTGTTGCCACGTTCTACGCCCAGTTTTCCCTCCAGCCCAAAGGCGAGTACGTCATCAGCGTCTGCCTTGGCACGGCCTGCTACGTCAAGGGCAGCCAGAGCGTGCTGGACAAGCTGTCCGAGGAGCTGAAGATCCCGGTGGGCAGCACAACGCCCGACGGCAAGTTCACCCTGCAGGCCACCCGCTGCCTGGGCGCCTGCGGTCTGGCCCCCGTCATGACGATCAATTCCGAAGTTTACGGCCGGATGACGCCCGACCAGGTCCCCGGCATCCTTGCCAAATACCGTCCCGCTGAGGCATAAGCTGCCATGAAGGAGATTGCGCTGCATCTTCTGGACATCGTGCAGAACAGCGTCACGGCCGGAGCGTCCCATGTGGACATCCGCTTTGACCTGGACCCGGACGGCGTGCTGACCATGGCGGTGAAGGATGACGGCAAGGGCATGAGCCCGGAACTGCTCGAGCGGGTCCGGAGCCCCTTTGTCACCACCCGCACCACCCGCAAGGTGGGGCTGGGCATCCCGCTGCTGCAGCAGAACGCCATGCTCTCGGGCGGCGGCGTCACCCTGGAGAGCGAAGTGGGGAAGGGCACACTGATTCAGGCGCGCTTCAACACCGCCTCCATCGACTGCCTGCCGGTGGGTGACCTGGCGCAGACCATGGCCACCATCATCCTCGGCAGCCCGGAGAAGCCGGAATTCTCCCTGACCTGCACATCGCCGGCGGGGGAGACGACTTTCTCCACGGAGGAGGTCCGGGCTGTGCTCGGGCCGGAGGTACCGCTGACAGAGCCCTCGGTGATCCAGTGGATCGGGGAATCCCTGAAAGAAGAAATTGAACCGATATTAGGAGGGATCATGCGATGAAATCATTGGCAGAACTCGAAGCCATCCGCAAGGCGACCATCAACCGCATCAACCTGCGCACCGAGAAGGACAACGACACCATCCGCGTGGTGGTGGGCATGGCCACCTGCGGCATCGCGGCCGGCGCGCGCCCCGTGATGCTGGCCTTCATGGATGAGATCGCCAAGCGGCAGCTCAGCAACGTCACCGTGAGCCAGACCGGCTGCATCGGCATGTGCCGCCTGGAGCCCATGGTGGACGTGATCGTGCCCGGCAAGGAAAAGGTCACCTACGTCCACGTACACCCGGAGATGGTGGGCCGCATCGTGGCGGAACACATCGTCAACGGCCGCCCCGTCGCGGAATACACCATCGGCGCTGCCGAAAAAGAGTGAGCGGAGGGAAGTAAGAGATGGATATCTATCGCGCGCATGTACTGGTCTGCGGCGGCACCGGCTGTTCCTCGTCCGGCTCCGCCAACCTGATCGAGCGCTTCAACCAGAAGATCGCGGAAAACGGCCTGGAGCATGAGGTCAAGGTCATTCGCACCGGCTGCTTCGGCCTGTGCGAAGCCGGCCCCGTGGTCATCGTCTACCCCGACGGCACCTTCTACAGCCATGTGAAGGTGGACGACGTGGACGAGATCGTCAGCGAGCATCTGCTCAAGGGCCGCAAGGTGGAGCACCTGGTGTACACTGAGCACGCCACCCACGAGCAGGATGCGGAGAAGAAGCTGGACGACATCACCTTCTACAAGCATCAGCACCGGATTGCGCTGCGCAACTGCGGCGTCATCGACCCGGAGAACATCGATGAGTACCTGGCCATGGACGGCTACAAGGCCCTAGAAAAGGCCCTGACCACCATGACCCGGGAAGAGGTCATCGACGAGATCCTCAAGT
>CAMKAE010000086.1 GCA_946410395.1 uncultured Clostridia bacterium | reverse complement strand
GGCGATCGGAAAGCCCTGGTCGCGGTCCGCAGACCGCGAAATCCCCTTTTCTGCCTCTTAACAAGCCTAATTGAGAGGCGTATAACAGGAGGATCGGCATGAAAAAAGCATTGATCACGGGCATCACGGGCCAGGACGGGTCCTATCTGGCGGAGCTGCTGCTGGAGAAGGGCTATGAGGTGCACGGCATCCTGCGGCGGGCCTCGGTGCACAACACCCAGCGCATCGAGCACATCCGCGACCGGATCTGCCTGCACGACGGCGACCTCACCGACTCCGGCAGCCTGATCCGCACCGTGGGTGAAACGCAGCCGGACGAATTGTACAACCTGGCAGCCCAGAGCCATGTGGCGGTCTCCTTTGAGGCGGCGGAATACACCGGCGAGGTGGACGCCCTGGGCGTGCTGCGCCTGCTGGAGGCCGTGCGGGTCACCGGCCAGGCCGCCTCCTGCCGGGTCTACCAGGCCTCCACCTCGGAGCTCTTCGGCCGGGTCGAGACCTGTCCCCAGGACGAGAACACTCCCTTTCACCCCTACAGCCCCTATGCCATCGCCAAGCAGTACGCCTACTGGATGATCCGTCAGTATCGCGAGGCCTACGGCGTGTTTGCCTGCAACGGCATCCTGTTCAACCACGAGAGCGAACGGCGCGGCGAGGACTTCGTCACCCGGAAGATCACCCGGGCTGCCGGGCGCATCGCCTGCGGGCTGCAGGACCACCTGGAGCTGGGCAACCTCAGCTCGAAGCGGGACTGGGGCTTCGCGGGGGATTATGTGGACTGCATGTGGCGGATCCTGCAGCAGGACGAGCCCGACGACTATGTCATCGCCACCGGCGTCCAGCACACGGTGCGGGAATTCACCGAGATGGCCTTCGCCCACGACGGCATCCGTCTAGAATGGCGGGGCAGCGGTGCGGACGAGAAAGGCTATGACCGGGACACCGGCAAGATGCTGGTGTGCGTCAATCCCCGCTGGTACCGGCCCACGGACGTGGTCAACCTGCTGGGCAACCCGGCCAAGGCTCGGGAAAAGCTCGGCTGGGATCCGCAGAAGACCAGCTGTGAGGCCCTCTGCGCACGGATGGCGGAGCACGATCTGCTGCTGGCGCGCCGGGAGGCCGCGGGGGAAACGCGCGCATGAACGTCAGAATGCTGAAGTTTCATCTGAAGCGCGCCGCGGGCACCGTGATCGCGAAGATCGCGCCGCTGACGCACTTCCTGCCGGCCGGCCCGCGGGCAAAGGTCCGCAACGCCGTGCTGCGGACAGCTGGGCTCAGCCGCGGCAACGCCCTCCGGCGCGATCCGCTGCCCTGGCAGCCGGGCCTGCACCCGGACGGCGTCAATCTGTTCGGGTTTTTCAAGGCGCAGAACGGCCTGGCCCAGGGCGTCAAACTGTACGCCCGAGCCCTGGAGCAGACCGGTCTGCCCTGCTGCTTTCTCAACACCGATTTCCTCTACTGGCTGCCCCAGAACGACACGGACTGGGACAGCCGGCTGAGCGCCGACGCGCCCTACGCGGTGAACGTCATCCACATCAACCCGGACCAGTGGACCGAGGCCTGCAACTGCTTTCCCATCGAGACCTTTGACGGCCGCTACACCGTCGGGGTGTGGCTGTGGGAACTGGAGGACATCCCGGCGGCCTGGCACGCGCAGCTGCAGAGCGTCGACGAGCTCTGGGCGCCGTCGGACTTCATCGCCGATGCGCTGAAAAAGGTGTCGCCCGTGCCGGTGACCACGATCCCCTACGGCATCACCGCCCCGGCGGAGGAGGGGCTGACCCGGAAGGACTTCGGCCTGCCGCAGGACAAGTTCCTGGTGCTGGTGATGTTCGACTCCAACAGCTATGCCTCCCGGAAGAATCCCGCCGGCGCCATCGACGCGTTCCTGGAGGCCTTCGGAGACCGGCCGGAGGACGCGCACCTGGTGATCAAGCTCAACAATCCCTCCAGGCAGGACCTGAAGTTTATCCGGGAGCGCCTCGGAAAGAAGGGTCCGTACACCTTGCTCACCGACACGCTGAGCAAGAAGCGGCTCAACAGCCTGATCGGGCTGTGCGACGTTTACCTGAGCCTGCACCGCAGCGAGGGCTTCGGCCTGGTGATGGCGGAGGCCATGCTGCTGGGCGTGCCGGTGGTGGCCACCGGCTGGTCCGCCAACACCCAGTTCATGACCGCGGACACGGCCTGCCTGGTGGATTATACCCTGGTGCCGGTGGGCGACGCGTATCAGTACGGCAATGAAAAACACCGCTGGGCCGACCCGGACGTGCACCAGGCCGCGGCGTATCTCCGTCGGCTGAAGGACGATCCCGCCTGGCGCAGGGACCTGGCCGCGCGGGGTCAGCGGCACATCGCGGAGAACTTCAGCGTGGAAAAGACCGCGGCCCTCATGCGGCGGCGGCTCTCGGAGATCCTGAAAGGCGCGGGAAACACGGCCGCGCCCGGACAATGACCGGAGGAAAGACAGCATGAACGGGACGAAAAAAGGCCTGCTGCGGGCCGCGGAGCTGATTCTCGGCGGCCTCTGTTTGCTGGCGGCCTTTTTTCTGCTGCTGTACGCGGTGGTGATGGACCAGTGGAGCCCGCGGGCCGTCACGGTCCTGTGGGCCATCGCAGGCACGGCGGCGGTGTGCTGGACCGGCGGCGTGCTGCTGTACCGGCATAACCGGCGCAGGCACAAGCGAACCCTGGCCTGGGTGCTGGTAGAGGAGACCCGGCACTACCGTTTTCTGCTCTCGCAGCTGGTCGCCCGGGACTTCAACCACAAGTACCGGCAGAGTATGCTGGGGGTGCTGTGGAGCTTCATCAATCCGCTGCTGACCATGCTGGTGCAGTTCCTGGTCTTCAACACCCTCTTCCAGGTCTATATCGAGCATTTCCTGGCCTACCTGATGACCGGCATCGTGTTTTTCAACTTTTTCAACGAGGCCTCCACCCTGGCCATGGATTCCATCACCGCCAACACCGCGCTGATCACGAAGGTCTACATGCCCCGGTACATCTACCCCATCAGCCGGGTGCTCTTCGCTCTGCTGAACGTGGCCATCACGATGATCCCCATGTTCGCGATGATCCTGCTGACCGGGGTGCCGGTGACCAAGGCGGCGCTGCTGCTGCCCATCCCGGTGCTGGGCATCGCATGCTTCTCCCTGGGGGTGGGCATGGTGCTGGCCACCATGAACGTGTTCTTCCGGGACACCGCTTTTCTCTGGGGCGTGGTGCTGCTGCTGTGGCAGTACCTGACGCCGCTGTTCTATCCCGAGAGCATCATCCCAGCCTCCTGGATCCACATCTATCACCTGAATCCGATGTACCAGTTCATCTATTTCATCCGCTGCCTGCTGCTGGACGGGGTGACGCCGCCGCCGCAGACCTACCTGTACTGCGCGCTGTGCGCCCTGCTGCCGCTGGCGCTCGGCTTCTGGGTCTTCCGGCGCAAGCAGAACGACTTTATCTACTACCTGTGAGGAGGCGGAGCGGATGGCTGAACCGGTGATGATCCGGGCGGAGGACCTGGGCGTCCGCTATCGCCTGGATCTCAACAGGAACACCAACCTGAAGGAATACGTGATCCACGCGCTGAAGCGGCAGAACCGCTACAGGGATTTCTGGGCGCTGCGGCACGTGAGCTTTGAGGTGCGCCAGGGCGAAGTGCTGGGCATCATCGGCGTCAACGGCGCGGGCAAGAGCACCCTGCTGAAGGTCATCTCCGGCATCCTCAAGCCCACGGAGGGCCGGGTGGACCGGGGCGCCCGGGTGGTGCCCATGCTGGAGCTGGGCAGCGGGTTCGACACGGACCTGACGGGCCTGGAGAACATCTACTTAAACGGCGCGATCCTCGGCTACTCCAAAGAGCAGCTGGACCGGAAAAAGGACGAGATCATCGCCTACAGCGAGCTGGGCGAGTTCATCGGCATGCCGCTGAAGACCTATTCCTCGGGCATGCTGTCCCGCCTGGCCTTCTCCATCGCCTCGGTCATCGAGCCGGAGATCCTGATCGTGGACGAGATCCTGGCCGTGGGCGACGAGCGCTTCCAGGCCAAGAGCCGCGCCCGCATGATGACGCTCATGTCCGGCGGCACCACGGTGCTCTACGTCAGCCATGACCTGGCCCAGGTGCGGGAGATGTGCACGCGGGTGCTCTGGCTCGACCACGGTGAGGCGCGGATGATGGGCGAGACGCAGGCCGTGTGCGACGCCTATCAGGGGAGGGCGTGAGCCCTCTGCATCGACGCCCCCGCGTCTTTCTCTGACATGGTTTTTTCGCATCCCCTTGCAAAATCCCATAATAATGGTATAATATGGCCATAGAAAGGAGGATCCCAATGCCGCAGATTATTCCCATCAAGGACCTGAAGGATACGGTTCATGTCTCTGAACTCTGCCACCGTGTAAACGAGCCGGTTTATATCACAAAGAACGGATACGGGGACATGGTGCTGATGAGCATGGACTATTACGAGGCCGTCCGGAAAAAGTGGGAGCTGTATGCCGATCTGGAGCGCTCAGAGGAACAGATCGCACAGGGAAAAACCAAAGACGCCCGGGAAGCGCTGACCGCCGTGAGGAAGAAGTATGGCTTATAAGCTGGTCATCTCTGAGCGGGCGGATGAGCAGATTGACCGCCTGGTGGCTTATCTGATTCACGAACTGAAAAACCCCGACGCCGCGATTCATTTTCTGGATGAACTGGAAGACGTCTACCAGCGGATGGAAGAAAACCCCTTTCAGTTCCCGGACTGCAAAGATCGCGGACTGTTTCTCCTGGGATACAAAGAAGCCCTGTTTGAAAGAATGAGCTATCGTGTGATTTTTCGCACAGAGAAATCGTCTGTCTATATTTTGGGCGTTTTCCATCTTCTGGAGGACTTTGGAAAGAAGATTCAGGTAAACTGAAACAGCAAAAGACCGCACCATCCCCTGCGTTTCGCTGGAGACGATGCGGTCTTATTGATTTGATGGTTTATGCCTTCTGCGTATGCCCGGTCACATAGAAGCGGACAAGCTCCTCCAGGATCTCGTCCCGCTCCAGGCGGCAGATCAGGCTGCGGGCCTGATTGTAGCTGGTGATGTAGGTGGGATCGCCGGAGATGATGTAGCCCACCAGCTGGGTGATGGGATCGTATCCCTTCGCCTGCAGCGCGGAATAAACATACATCAGGATGTCCTGGGCCTCATTGCCGGAATCCGGTATGGGCGCCATCTTGGTGGTGCTGAAGCGCTCGGACATATTGATCCCCCCTTTGAATTCATCATACATTATACATAAAAATGACAGAAATGCAAAGGGAAATCGGTTTTTTTCCTTCGTTTTTTTGTGCGATTTCGCGAAATGGTCCCTCAGCCCGCGCAGGCCTCCCGCAGAACGCCCATGGCCTCCGCCAGCAGGTCCTGCGGAATGTTCAGCGCCGGCAGCAGCCGGACCTTCGTCTTGGCGGTCAGGCACAGCACGCCTTTTTCCATACAGGCCGCCACCACCTCGCCGGCGGGCTTTTCCGTCTCGATGCCCAGCATCAGGCCCAGGCCGGTGACGCTGCGGATGCCCGGCGCGCCGGTCAGTCTCTCCCGGATAAAGGCGCTGCGCTCCCGGACGCCCGCGAGCACCGCCTCGTCGATGCGGCTCAGCACGCTGACCGCCGCGGCGCAGCTGATCGGGTTTCCGCCGAAGGTGGAGCCGTGGTCGCCGTAGCCCAGCACATGCTGGACCTTCTCGCTCATCAGCGCGGCGCCCAGGGGCAGGCCGCCGGCCAGGCCCTTGGCAGTGGTCACCACGTCGGGGGACAGGCCGTAGTGCATATATGCATACAGGCTGCCGGTGCGGCCGTTGCCGGTCTGGACCTCGTCCACCATCAGCAGCGCGCCGTTTTCGTGCGCGATCTCCTCCACGGCCTTCGCGTAGGCCGGATCGAGCGGGATCACGCCGCCCTCGCCCTGGACGCACTCGATCAGCACGCCCGCCACCTTCTCCCGCGCAAAGACCGCCCGCAGCTCCTCCGCGTCCCCGGCGCTCACGTGGACAAAGCCCGGCGTCAGGGGCTGAAAGAGCTCGTGGAAATGATCCTGGCCCGTGGCCGCCAGGGTGGTCAGGGTGCGGCCGTGAAAGCTGTTGCGCAGCGTGACGATCGTGCTGTATGCCGGGCCCAGGTGCTCCGCGGCGTATTTGCGGGCCACCTTGATCGCACACTCGTTGGCCTCCGCGCCGGAGTTGCCGAAGAAGACCTTCTTCATGCCGGTGCGCTCGCAGAGCATCCGGGCAAGCTCCGCGCAGGGCTCGGTGTAATACAGGTTGGACATGTGCTGAACCATGCCGGCCTGTCGGATCACCGCCTGCTGCCAGGCCTCGTCCGCCACGCCGAAGGTGTTCACCGCGATGCCCGTGCCCAAGTCGATGTAGCGCCTGCCCCGGCTGTCATACACCAGCGAGCCCTTGCCGCTGACGATCTCTACCGGAAAGCGCCTGTAGGTGTTGGCCACGTATTGGTTGTCCTTTTCCGTCAGCGTCACAGTTCATCCCCCCTGATCCAGGTTCCGGCGCCCTCGTCGGTGAGCAGCTCCATCAGGATGGAGTGCGGGACGCGCCCGTCCATGATGACCGCGTTTCTGACCCCCGCGTGAATGGCCGTGATGCAGCAGTCCAGCTTGGGGATCATGCCCCCGGAGACCACGCCGCTGCTGACCAGCTCCTGCGCCTCGGTGAGGGTCATCTCCGGGATCAGCGTGGACGGATCGTCCTTGTCCCGCAGGATGCCGGCGATGTCGGTCATCATGATCAGGCGCTGGGCCTGCAGGGCGCCGGCAATATGGGCCGCGGCGGTGTCGCCGTTGATGTTGTAGGCGTTGCCCTCCCGGTCGCAGCCGATGGTGGAGATCACCGGGATGTAGCCCTTCTCCAGCAGGTCCAGCACCGGCTTGGCGTGGATGTGCGTCACCTCGCCCACATAGCCCAGGCGCTCATCCTTCACCGTGGCCTGGATCAGCCGCCCGTCCATGCCGGAGAGGCCGATGGCCTTGCCGCCCTTCATCTCCAGCAGGTTGACCAGGGTCTTGTTGACCTTGCCGGCCAGCACCATCTGCACGATGTCCACGGTCTCCTTGTCCGTGACCCGCAGGCCGTTGACAAACTCCGCCTTCTTGCCCAGGCGGTTCATCAGGTCGTTGATTTCCGGCCCGCCGCCGTGCACCAGCACCACCTTGACCCCGATGAGCCACAGCAGGACGATGTCCTCCATGACCTGCTGCTTCAGCTGCTCGTTGACCATGGCGTTGCCGCCGTATTTGACCACCACGATGCGGCCGGTGTAGCGTTTGATGTAGGGCAGGGCCTGGGTCAGGACCTCCGCCCGCTGCGCGTTGGTGAATTCCATGCTGCTCCCTCTTCTCTCAGGCGCCCACGGCCAGGCCGGTGTTCTCCGGCAGGCCCAGGACCAGGTTCATGTTCTGGATCGCGGCGCCGGAAGCGCCCTTGCCAAGGTTGTCGAATCGGGCGGTGGCGGTCAGGCGGCCGTCCTGCCCCTGCACGGTGATCTCCAGGTCATCCCGGCCCGCGTACGCCGCGGCGGACAGGAAGCCCGCCTCGTCCGCGTCCCGGCGGAAGCGGATCATGGGCGTCGTGTAATACGCCGCGTACACCGCCTCCACAGCCTCCCGCTCCAGGCCAAGCCCGTTCAGGGAGAGCACGACCTCCATGCCGGCGTAATAGGGCGCCACCACCGGGCAGAACACCGGGCTCCGGGACAGGCCCGCCATGGCCGTCATCTCCGGCAGATGCTTGTGCGCCTGGGAGAGGCCGTACATGCGGGGCGCTGCGAGCAGCGGATCCCGGCCGGCGTCCTCATACTGGGCGATCATCTTCTTGCCGCCGCCGGAATACCCCGTCAGCGAGAAGCAGCTCAGGGCCGCGTCGGCGGGGATCAGCCCGGCCTGCACCAGCGGCGCGGCCAGCACGATGAAGCCCGTGGCGTGGCAGCCGGGATTGGCGATGCGCTTCGCCACGGCGATCCGCTCCCGCTGCCCGGCGAGCTCCGGCAGGCCGTAGACCCAGCCCGGCGCCACCCGGTGGGCGGTGGAGGTGTCGATGATCACCGTGCGGGGGTTGTCCGCCAGGGTCACGGCCTCGCGCGCCGCGTCGTCCGGCAGGCACAGGAAGGCGATGTCCGCTGCGTTGAGCGCTTCGCGCCGCGCCTCTTTCTCTTTTCGCTCCGCTTCCGAAAGCCGGATCAGGGTCAGGTCCTTCCGGGCGGACAGCCGGTCCGCGATGCGCAGGCCCGTGGTGCCGGCGCTGCCGTCGATGAATACGCTGGTCATGGCTTCCTTCCTCCCGCCGGATGTATATCATGCTCATTTCAATCTAGTTTGTTATGTGCCATAAAAAGGGATTTCGCGGTCTGCGGACCGCGACCAGGGCTTTCCGATCGCCCTGGACCTTCGGGCGCATACCGTTTCTTGATTTGTAAACCGGATCTGATAGTCATATCATGGTGTCCGGCTTGCATAAATATACATGAATAATGCATTTTTGTCAATGGAAAGTTCACGGTGCTGAAAACCGTCCCGGTTTCCCGGGACGGCTGTGAACGGGGGTCATGGATCAGTCGTCGTCTTCCTCGTCGGGCAGGTCCGCGTTGTGGAACACGTTC
>CAMKAE010000085.1 GCA_946410395.1 uncultured Clostridia bacterium | reverse complement strand
TCGATGGAGTTGGTGCCGTAGAGCGCGCCGCCGTCCGTGCCCTGCACGCAGCGGATCCCCGCCCGCAGGTACTGCCGCAGCGGGTGGCGTTCCAGGTGGCTCAGGTTGTTGAGGCGCACGTTGGAGGTGATCTGGAATTCCAGCGCGACGCCCGCGCCGCGCATGTCCTCCAGGAGCTTCTTTCCCTTGGCGCTGCGCAGGTCGCAGGTGTACAGGCCGTGCCCCAGGCGCACGGAGGGCATGGGCTGGCCCGGCGCGAGGGCTTCGGTGACGCAGCGGATCGCGTTGGCCACGTTGTCCCGCAGGCTGTCGTTTTCCCCGGCGTGGATGCGGATCACAAAGCCCGGGTGCGCTCCCGCGATTTCCGTCAGCTCCCGGATCACATTGCGCAGCTCCAGGATGTTGTTGATCTCCTCGCCGATGATGTCGCTGCCAGCCACATAGGGGTCGCCCGCGATGGCCCGGAGGCAGCGCAGGTTGTCGGCCAGGTAGTCGTTGGGGGTCACGCGGTCCCGGACAATGGTCAGCGGGATCCGCCGGATGCCCGCCAGAAAGCGCAGCACCACCCCGGTCTCCCGGGTGACGGAGGGCATGATTTCGTGGATCTGCCGCAGGCGCGCGGGCACCTCGGCGCGGCTGAGCAGCGCGGTGTCGGTGATCTCGGCGTAGGCGATGCCGTGCCGCTGATACTCCCGGGCGATCCACAGCAGCAGGTCCTGGTACAGTGTGTTGCGGCGGTAGCGATCGTCCTCCCGGTCCCGCTGCATCCGCTCGGCGAAGGCCCGGACCTCCGGGTCCGGAATGCCGCCGATGCTGATGCCGCTGAAGCGCTCCTGCGCCGGCTGTCCCTTCGTGAAGACATAGCGGTACAGGTACACCTTTTCCAGGTCCGCGAACACCGCCTGGCCGTCCTTGGAGATGGTCAGCGAGTTGCGGATCCGCTCGATGTTGTATGCCGCGGCCTCCGGGTTGCCCAGGATCAGGTCCGCGAAGTTGATGAAGGTCAGGTCGTCGATGCGCCGCTCCCGGTACCGGCCCGTGAGCGTGGTCTCGCCCAGGTTGGCCTCCGCCGCCAGCCGGTCGGTCTCCAGCCGGGCGATCTGCTCCAGGTTGCAGCGCAGGCCCAGCTTCTTGATGTAATAGTACGGGTAGCGGATCTGATGCACGATGCCCAGGGCGATGAGCACGTCCGGGGGCAGGTTGCCGTTCATGTGGGTGTGCAGGTCCGTGCGGAACTTGCACTCCCGGCGGATGTAGGTCTTGACGATGGTTTTCTCGATGCCCAGATGATAGTCCTTGGTCTGGCTCATGAGGGTCTTGGAGATGGCGGGAATCGAGGCCTTGAGCTCCACGCGGCCGTCGGGGAAGATGTTGGCCACCTTGGTGTTCCCCAGGCGCAGGATGTACACCTGCCGGTTGTCCCCGTCGAAATAGCACGGGACCTCGCCCCGGATGACCTTCAGGCCGTTCTCGTCCAGGGAGGTCTCCATCCCGCACAGGGCGGCCAGGTTGCTGATCAGATTGCCGGTGTGGTGGTTGGGGGTGCGGATCACATAGGCCAGCCGCGGTCCGTCCATCCAGAGCTCCACCGCCATGTCCTTTTCCCGGTCCAGATAAAACCGCTGAAAGAAGATCATCAGCCTTTCCCCTTTCTCCGGTCCTTTTTGCATCACTCCGTCTTATGCATCATACCATAACGCGGGGAAGAAAACAACCGTGGGAAGGGCGGTGATGCATTGCCGCGTGCGGGATTGCGTTTCATTCCCGGTTGATCAGCCAGGTGCCCGCGACCATGATGACCAGCGCGACGAAGAACAGCGCGCCCGGGATCTCCCGGAAGATGAGGAAGGACAGCAGCACGCCGATGAAGGGCGCGACGGCATAATAGGCGCTGGTCTTCGCCGCGCCGAGGTCCCGCTGCGCGTACACATAGAAGTAGATGCTCAGACCGTAGGCGACGAAGCCCAGAAGCAGGATTATCAGGATGTCGCCCCACAGGGGCAGGGCTTCGCCGACCGCCAGTCCGATGATGACCGAGCCGATGCCGGAGCCAAAGCCTTTGATAACCACGATTTCCAGTGGATCACTGTGGGACAGATTGCGGGTGCAGTTGTTCTCCAGCCCCCAGCACACACAGGCGGCCAGCACGAACAGCGAACCGAAGGAGAACTGGAGGCTGCCTGCGTCCTCCACCGACAGCAGGATGCTCGACAGCGTGATCAGCCCGATGGCGATCCACAGCCGCTTCCCGATCTTCTCCCTGAAGATGAAAAGGGCGATGAGGGAGGTGGCGACGATCTCGAAGTTGTTCAGCAGGGAGGCGTTGGCCGCCGTGGTGCGCTTCAGGCCGATCATCAGGAAGATCGGTGCGGCGATGTCCAGCGCGACCATGCCCAGCGTGTACGGCAGATCCTTTTTCGTCAGATGCGCTTCCTTTTTGCCATGGCCGGTTTTGCTGCGCGCCAGGCCCATGAGTGCCATGCCGATCCCGGCGCCCAAGTACAGGAAGCCGGCCATCATCGTGGGCGGTGCGTTCTGCAGCAGCAGCTTGGAGACCGGCGCGTTCAGGGCATACAGGGCGGCGGCGAGGATGGCAAAGAGGGCAGATCGACGCAGCATGACCGTTTCCTCCCTTGACAGACAGGCGCTTGATTCGTACAATCAATGCGTTACCGGACATTGTGTTCGGGATCATTATAGGTGCCGGTGCCGGCGCCTGCAAGAATCAGAAATCCTCATTCATCCGATACGGAACAAAACACACGAAACTGTTCGGGGAGGACGCCATGGACCGCAGACAGAGGAAAAGCCGGCAGGCCATCTTCCGGGCCTTCATGGAGCTGCTGAAGGAAGAGAGCTACCCGAAAATCACCGTTGCGCAGATCATCGACCGGGCGGATGTGGGCAGGACGACCTTCTATACGCATTTCGAGACGAAGGACGCCCTGCTGGAATCCTTCTGCGCCGAGATTTTTGAACATGTGTTTTCTGAGGAACTGGATAAGGAAAAAACCCATGACTTTTCGGGTGAGCACGGCACGAAAGCCAGGGTCACGCACATCCTGTATCACCTGCGGGAGCACATTGCGTATCTGCCCGGCATCCTGTCCGGAGACAGTGACGCGGTCTTTATGGGGTATTTCAAGGAACGGCTGAGCGAGCTCTTTGCGGATTCCGTCCGGGATTCGGAAGCCGTTCCGCGCGACTACCTGCTCAACCACCTGGTGAATGACTTCGCCGAAACCGTCCGCTGGTGGGCCAGGCACAGCGAATACACGCCGGAGGAGATCAGCGCGTTCTTTTTCGCGGCCGCGCCGGGGAGCGGGCGCGAGGCCTGAAACTGTGAACAGCATGACGAAAAAAGCTTTTCCGCGAATGCCGAAAGCCTTTGGCCCGCGGAAAAGCTTTTCAGTATGTTTCTTTTAAATGATGAAAGACCGGAATCCGACAGACAGGGTGAAGGATATAGCCAAAGACGGCGCTTCACAAGTCATCCCGGTCCGCCCGGGAGCGCAGCGCAGCTAGCTCGGCCTGTCCGGCCTCCGTCAGCCAGGGACTCAGGACTGTCCAGTGGGCGTCCAGCAGCTCCCGTGCGCTCATGGCGGCCACCGGCGTCGAGCGGGTGCTGATTTTCAGCCAGGTGATGTGGGTCAGCAGCAGCACGTACATCACCTGCTGCCGCACGGTCCCCTGAAAATCCGGCCGCAGCAGACCCTGCGCTGCCAGCGTGTCCAGCGCGGGCTCCAGCTGCATATGGATCCGGCGGACGTTTTCCAACACCGCGGGCCCGGCCATGCGCTGCGCCTTGTCGTCCAGGAAAAAGAACGGATTGCGGCGCAGGGCGCGCAGCATGTTCCCGAATACGGCGTCCAGCTGCGCCAGGCCGGTCAGAGGCTCATGTACCAGGGTCTCCGCCGCGTCCTCGTCCATGAGCGCGTTCACCAGATCCTGCTTGCGGGGAAAATAATAGGTCAGGTTGCCCACGCTGATGCCGGCCTGCGCCGCCACGGCCCGCATGGACACGCTGTCCACGCCGTGCTCGTTGAACAGGCTGCGCGCGCTCTCCAGCACAGCCTGCCGCGTTTCCCGGCCTGCTCTTCTGCTCTGCTCCCGCTCTGCCATGCCTCCGCCTCCGTCCCGGATCGATGGCTCCATTATCACGCATTTTAATGGATCTGTCAAGGCGGCCGAGCTCTGCGGATTAGGACAAGTGTACAATTTTTTATGCGGTATGTGCCTGAAATTCATAGGACAATCGTCCAAATTTGGTCTATGATAAAACCATCAAACTGCCGATCCGGCAGGAAAGGAGCATCGTTATGCGCAAAATCTCTCTGTTTCTGGCCCTGATCATGCTGGTGAGCATGGCTGCGATCCCTGCGGGAGCGGAGCAGGAAACCCTGCAGCAGCCTGTGGTCAAGACCACGACCAAGAAGATCATTGAGGTGGACGGCTACCAGTTCCGGGACCTGAACGACAACGGGACCCTGGACGTGTACGAGGACTGGCGCGCCGACATTGAGGACCGGATCACGGACCTGCTCTCCCAGATGACCATCGAGGAGGAAGTGGGCCTGCTGTTCCACGCCAATTCCGGCGGCACCTTCTCCCCGCTCTACCCCAAGACCGAAGAGTGGATGTACAGCCACGAGCCCGAGATCGAAGTCAACGGCGCCCGCTACATCCCCATGTGGTACATGATCACCGAGGATCACGTCAACCACTACCTGGACAACAACACCGGCACGCCGCAGGAGCAGATCGAATACCACAACGCCCTGCAGCAGATCGCCGAGGAGACCCGGCTGGGCATTCCGGTGACCTTCTCCTGCGACCGGGAGTACAACACCTGGGGCAGCATGGTCAACATGGCCTATGCGGCCTTCGGCTATGCACATGACAAGGAACTGATGGAGACGCTGGTGTCCATCTATGCGCGTGAGATGAAAGCCATCGGCTACCAGATGGTGCTGCATCCCTACGGCGTGGAGCTGGGCAGCTGGTACGGCGAGGAGCCCACGGCCATCGCCGACATGATCGCCGCCGAGGTGGCCGCCATCGAGACCAACGGCATCGATTCCTGCACCAAGCACTTCATCGCCCGCGGCGGCCGCAGCTCCTTTGAAGCGGCCCGCTCCGAGGCCCAGATGGTGGACAACTGGATGGTGCCCTGGCAGGCCGCGATCGACGCCGGCACGGACTGGATCATGATCAACGAGGGCGCCGGCCTGTCCAACGACGTGTGGGTGCAGTTCGACAAGCCCACCATGGACTATCTGCGCAACGATCTGGGCTATGAGGGCGTGATCCTGTCCGACTGGCCCATCATCCTGGGCGGCGTCAACCGTGGCACCGTCGGCGGAGACAAGGACTATTCCAACCTGAGCGTGGGCGAGTGCTATGTGATGATGCTGTCCTACGGCATGGACCAGTTCGGCGAGGACACCATCGCCCACGGCACCGACACCACCATCTCCACCAACGACCCCTCCGCCAACTGGCCGGACACCCTGCTGGAGCAGATCGAGCTGGGCAAGTGCGACGTGGAGCTGATCCATACCGCCGCCCGCCGCGTGCTGCGCGCCAAGTTCCGCCTGGGCCTGTTTGAGAACCCCTACTCCGACGTGGACGAGGCCATGAAGCTCATCGCCAATGACCGCTACATCCTGGAGCAGTTTGCCCTGCAGAGCACCGACGACATCTACGCGGCCCGCAAGGAGGAGACCAACGAGCTGGAGATCCGCCTGCAGACCGAATCCACCGTGCTGCTGAAGAACGACAACGGCCTGCTGCCGCTCGCGGAGGGCACCAAGGTCTTCGTGACCGGCTCCTCCGAGAAGACCGCAGCGCTGGACGCGGAAGCCTTCGGCGCGCACTTCACCGTGACGGCCAGCCCCGCGGAAGCCGACGTGGTGGTTGCCCGCGTTACTGCTTGGGACGACACCACCGAGACCATCGCCGATGACGCGAAGGAAGCCGGCAAGCCCCTGGTGCTGGTGGCCGATACCGCAGAGCCCTCCACCTGGGCCGCGGAGAACTGCGACGCGCTGCTCTTTGCCACCTACAACTGCGCGACTGACCACGGCTCCTCCTACGGCGACTTCTTCACCCATGTGCTGCCCTCCGTGCTGGCGGACATGCTGGCCGGCGAGAAGGTTCCCGGCGGCAGGCTGGTGGTGGAAATCGCCCGCACGCCCGAGGACGCGCTGCTGGACTGGGGCGACCTGCACTTCGACACCGCCATGTCCACCCGCGAGCGCCTGTACCTGATGCAGCTGGTCAAGAACAATCCCACCGTGGCCCTGCCCAACAACGTGGGCGACGTGCTCTTCACCAGCAACTACGGCATGTCCTATGACCAGCCTGCCGACATCACCGCGAACACCCTGGTGCTGCCCGCTGTCGCCAGGGAAGAGGAGCGGGAGGTCCGGGGCGTGATGACCACCGTGCTGGTCAAGACCCGGCCCGAGTTCAAGGTGGGCGAGCCCGTCGAGATCAGCTTCGTGCTGACCAACAACGGCGGCGCGGGCAGCGTGACCTGCGAGCTCACCGACAACGGCGAGGTGGCTGCCACCCGGTTCATGGCCCTGGAAGCCGGCCAGTTCCGCGTGGTCACCATGACCTGGGTGCCCCAGACGGCCGGCGAGCACACGCTGAGCGTCTGCGGCCTCGAAACCGTCGTCACCGTGACTGAGTGACCCTTCGACCCCTTCCATCCGGCGGGGCTGCCTTCGGGCGGCCCCGTTTTGCGTGCATTCGGGTTTGCATCCTCCGGGATTTGGGTGTATACTGGGCGGGAACACGGAACGAAACGCAGGGGAGGAGACTGCGCATGAAGACCATTTATCTCGCCGGGGGCTGCTTCTGGGGCATGCAGAAGTATTTCGACCAGTTTGACGGGGTGGCGGCCACGCAGGTGGGCTATGCCAACGGCCCGGACCGGGCGCCGACCTATCAGGAGGTGTGCGCCGACAGCGGCCATGCGGAAACCCTGAAGGTGGACTATCGGGAGGACAAAATCAGTCTGACGGCGCTGCTGGACGCTTACTTCATGGTCATCGACCCGCTGTCGGTGAACCGGCAGGGCCACGACGAGGGCATCCAGTACCGCACGGGCATCTACTACACCGACCCGGCCCAGCTGCCGGAGATCGAGGCCCGCTGCCGCCGGGAAGCGGAAAAGGTCGGGGCGGAGCTGGCGGTGGAGCTGGAGCCGCTTCGGAACTTCTTCCCGGCGGAGGAGTATCATCAGAAGTACCTCGACAAGAACCCCGGGGGCTATTGCCACATCCCGGAGCGGTTCTTCCATCTCTGAGCGGGACACAAAAACACAGCCGGCGTGATTTTGACGCTGACTGTGTTTTTTGGCAAATCCAGCGGAGGATCGGATCAGTAGATGATGTCGTCCCCGCCCGCGCCGAAGCTGCCGTCGTTAAGGGATACCCACACGCGCACCTTTCCGGTCTCGCCCGTAGCGTATTCGAGCTGCGCAAAGCCGTTCTCCAGGCCGTAGACGGTGGCCCAGGTGCCGGCGGGCACGGGATTGCTGTAGCGGGTGTAGCCGGTGCCGGGGCCGTAGTAGGCCGTGGCGGAGCGCAGCACAGTGGCTTCCCCGAGCAAGCGCTCCTCGGGGATCAGGCCGGCGTCGAGGTTGACCCGCTTCAGGCCGGTGTAGGCCCTGCGCTGGGCGCCCCGGTAGGTGAACTCCACCTGCACCCACCAGATCTCGTTGACCTCGTCGTAGGCGCGGCTCAGGACGGTGATCGGGTCGCCGGCTTTGAAGTAGGAGCCCAGCTCGGTGTATCGGGTGGAGGGGCCGGAGCGGGTGGCCAGGCGCATGCTCAGGGTGGTGCGCACGCCGCCGGAGACCGTGCCGCCCGGGAGGGGCGCCGCGGCGCCGGTGCCGCTGCCGAAGACGATGTCCGAGACGCACACGCTGTTGGGGTAGGCCGAGCCCCTGCGCCAGGCGGTGATGAAGAGCTCCACCCGGGTGACGCCGGCAAGCGGCGCGGGCAGGGCCAGGCATTCATAGCCGGCCGCCCGGCTGCCGCTGAAGGTGCTCAGGTCGAAGACGTCCGGGAGCGCGTAGCTGTAGTCGGCCGCCCCGTAACCGGCATAAACCCGCAGCCGGACCGTGGTGGGCACAGCCTGATTCAGATAGGCGTCGATGCCGGAGCAGTCCCCGGTCCGGATCCACACCGCGCCCAGCGTCTCCCCGCTGAATTGGAAAGCGAGCTCGGGAATATCGTCCGTGGCGGTGGAGGTCCAGGCCGTGTAGCGCCAGCAGGTGTCCGGATTGTCGTCCAGCAGCAGATACAGCTGGTCCGCACCGCTCTGGGCCTGCGTGACGACGGGCCAGATCCGGTCCGTGACGGATTCTGCGGCGGCGAAGCCTGCGCATAAAAGCAAAAGCGTCAGGAGGAGGAAGAAGCGTTTCATGGACTCACACCCTTTCCGGTGTCGATTCACCCATCAAACGGCGGAAAATGCCAAAACCTTCCTCGTCCTGCGCTTTTTTTGTGAAATTATTTCGGGTTAGGTATCAATTCAGTCGTAGGGTTCGCTTGGGGTGGAACCCCTCTGTCGCTGCGGCGACATCTCCCCTTTCAGGGGAGACAGGGGTTTAAAGTGCAGTGGTAAACTAAAACTGGACACAGAGGGGGTAGAAACTGGACACCGAAG
>CAMKAE010000084.1 GCA_946410395.1 uncultured Clostridia bacterium | reverse complement strand
AAGGAGAAGCCCATGAGCGAGCTAGCGGCCCCCGTGGTCTTCTATCCGCAGGTGCTCAAGAACGTGCGCGTCAAGTCCAAGCCCGACGCCCAGAATGACCCCGACGTCCAGGCGGCCGTGAAGAAGGTGGCCGATGAACTGGGCGACACCGGCCGCATCCTGGTGCGCGAGTCCGGCACCGAGCCCGTCATCCGCGTGATGGTCGAGGCCGAGACCAACGAGATCTGCGAGAAGTACGTGGACAGCGTGATCGAGGTCATCAAGGCGAAAGGACATATCGCGGAATAACCAAATGAAAAGGCTGCTGCGGCAGCCTTTTTGAATGCTTCATCATGGGTCAGGGAGGGGATTTGCCGGGCAGATCCTCAGGCGGGACCTCTGCGAACCGTTTGGGCCGGCCCATACCCTGAAAAACGAGATCGGTATCAGATCAGGGATTGCAGCTTTCTGAAGTAATCCATCTTCTCGTGAAAGAAGGCATGGATCAGAACCTTGCGCGAAGCCTCGTCGGTCACGTAGAAAATAAGATAATGCCTGTAAACGAGATACCGATAGCCTGCGTTCCGCAGCAGATAATCCTTCGGCAGGGCGCCGCGATTTGGAAAGTCGCGCAGCTCCCGGCATTTTTCCCGCAGCGCTGCGACAAAGTGCCGGGCTGTCTCCCTGTCTCCGGATTCCTCGAGAATGTACCGGGCGATGTCCCGAAGATCGCCCTTGGCGGTTTCCGTCATGATGACCTGATAGCTCACGGCAGTTCGCCCTCCAGTTCGCTGAGGATTTCGTCAAAGGCATCCTCGGCGTCCTGTACCCGGCCCAGCTTCACATCGTCGGCGGCACGGGCCAGATGTGCATAGACGCTCAGCTGCGCCTCCAGCTCGTCCAGGTGCCGGCACTGTGCCATGTAATCCTCGTGGCTCACGAGCACCGTGTCCTGACGACCGTTGACGGTGATCGCCACAGGGCCCTCCCGGGTCAGGGCGGCGACCTGCGCGTAGTGGGTTCTCAGATCTTTGGAAGGCCGGATGGAAAGCATGGGTGTCATGGAATCCCCTCCTTGTGGTGGTCATATTGTATCTGAAAATGACAACGATGTCAAGATCGTCGCTTGATCAGCGCTTCAGTCTCCGGCAAGCAGGGGAGGGCGGGATGACGTGAAGCAGAGGGGAGCAGCAAAATGAGGCGCAGCAAAAGCGGAGCAGCAAAAAGGGGCGCAGCAAAAAAGGGGCGCAGCAAGCGGCGCCCCTACAGAGATCAACCGGAAAGCGGCAGTCGATCCGAAGGATCAGTCGATCTCGATGTTCCAGATGATCCGGTTGAACCAGCCGGCAAAGCCCGCGGTGGCGGTGGCGGGATAGACCGTGGCCACCAGGACGACGTGGTCGATATCCTTTCGCACCACATAGGAACCGCTGACCAGGCCTGTCTCTGCGTCATAGAGGCTGTAGAACACGATTTCCTGGCCGTTTTCGGCGATGTCCACGCTGTATTCCAGGCCCTCTGGCGCGTTCTCGTCCAGGAACTCGCCGGGATTCAGGCCGATGGCCTCCGGAAGCATCAGCTCCATGTAGATCGGCAGGTCGATCTCCATCTCGGCGGGGCACAGCAGCAGGCTCATGCCGCTCTCGGAGAAATCTCGGTCCACGCTCAGCAGATCCGCCGGATACCAGAAGGAGAAGCCGAAGCCGGTGTCATACCGGGTCTCGACAGCCGTGACCTCCTTGCCCTCCAGGCGCACCTGCACCTCCCGGGTGTCGGGCGCTTCCGCCAACACGGCGCCGCACAGGCAGACGAGCGTCAGGATCAGGGCGAGCGCTTTTTTCATGGGCATCTTCCTTTCGGTCGCACGCTTTACAGGCTGCTGCCGCCGTCGTCTACGGTGTCGGAGGGCAGATCGAAGGAGAAACTGCCTGCCAGGGAGTCGCCGATATAATAGGCCAGGGTGTAGGTGCCGCCGGGCAGCGGATCGCCGCAGAACTCGCGCGCTTCCCGGAACATTTTGCTCATGTCGTAGTGCCAGTTGTCCGCTTCCATGAAGTCGAAGCCGTACAGGAAGGAGGCCATTTCGACCAGGCACTGGCCGTCGGGGGTGAACAGGCACAGCAGCAGGGTTTCCTCCTGATCCTCCGTTACCGTGTAGCTGCTGGTGATCTGCAGCCAGAGGGTCTTGGCCTCATCCGCCAGCAAGGCGCGGCTGATGTCCTCCGCCCGGGGCAGCACGTCGAGATCGGCTGGGGCGGCGCCGGCGTCGGTGACCGCCAGCCAGCAGTCCTGCCGGTATTCATGGCGATCCATGGCGGTGGCCTCCGGGAAATCGACGTGAATCGGCTCTCCCGCAAATTGATTCATCGCGTCCCGCTCATCGGGGATCTCGCCGGTCCCCCAGACGATGAACAGGTCGGCACTGCGGCCGGGGACGGCCGGGAAGTAGAGCACGGGGTCGGTTAGGCTCTCCACCTTGCGGCCGGTGTAGTAGGTGTTGGCGCTGTCGAAGTACCAGTTCCAGACCCAGGCGGAGCCGTCTGTGGGAATGCCGCTCGCGGTGAGATCCACGGCCAGATAGCCGCCCTCGATCCGGGTTTCGGCGTCGGTGACCCGGTTGTGGGTCCCGTCGCCATCCGGGGCGGGCGTGGGGGAGAGGGTGGGCGCGACGGGGTCCAGCTCCAGGGCCGTGCGGATCGCGGCGGCGTCCAGGGCGGCATAGCGGGCTTCGCCCTCGCTCCAGGCGGAGAGCGTGACGGCCACCAGGCCGGCGTCCGGATCGGAGAGGACCGCACCGGGCAGCATGCCCTCCTGGCGGCCGGTAAAGCTCAGGCCGGTCTGGCCGTTCAGATCGATGGCCGACAGGCGGGTGGCGGCGCTGGAGAGCAGCGTGCCTTCCCCGTCGAAGCCGATGAAGGAGAGCGACTCCTCCCCGAGGGCGTTGACGCTGCTCAGGGGAACGGCCTGCGATCCCTTCAGCGGCCCGGACAGGGTGATGCGGGCCAGGCCGCTGCCCCCCAGGGGCTCGGTGCTCACGGCGAAGTCATAGGTGCCGTCGTCCATCATCAGCGCCACATAGCGGTCCGGCTTCAGCAGGGCCGCCGGGGCAACCCAGCAGGAGCCGTCGCCGGTGTCCACCAGCACGGCGGAGCCCATGAAGACGGATCCTTCCTCATCCACGAGGAGCACAGCGGCGACACAGTCCATGCGCGGGTCGGCCAGGGCGGCGGCCAGACAGAGCAGGCACAGGACGGTCAGCAGGGTCAGCAGTAGTTTTTTCATCTCGGCATCCTCCGTGTCCGGTGTGCGGCGGCGTCACAGGGCCTCGCCGTTCTCGATGGCGGTGATCATGTCCACCCGGCGCTGGTGGCGGCCGCCCTCATAGGTGGCCGTGAGCCAGTGCTCGGCAATCATCTTGGCCAGGTCCGGGCCGACCACCCGGGCGCCCATGGTGAGAATGTTGCTGTTGTTATGGCGCTTGGACAGCTCCGCGGTGTACACGTCGGAGCAGGTGCAGACCCGGGTGCCCTTCACCTTGGAGGCCGCGATGCCGATGCCCACGCCGGTGCCGCAGATCAGGATGGCCCGGTCGCATTCGCCGTCAGCCACGGCCTTTGCGGCACGGTAGCCGTAGACAGGATAGTCGCAGGAGACGGGCTCGTTGGTCCCGAAGTCCTTCCATGCCAGGCCCAGGCTGTCCAGCAGGCCCATGATTTCCTTTTTCAGTTCAATGCCGGTGTGGTCGCATGCGAGCGCGATCATGGTCATTCCTCCCGTCCGGTTATTCTTCTCCCTGATTGTAACACAGTTGCCGCCGGAAAACAATCGAAATCGTCAGTGGACTTCCAGCTTGCTGCCCCGGGGCGTCTTCACGGCCACCAGCTGGCTGCTGATGTCCTCGCGGAGGGCCTCGACGTGGGAGATGACCCCCACCATCCGGCTGCCCCGCAGGCTGTTGAGCACGCTGACCGCCTCCTGGCAGGCCTTGGGGTCCAGGGAGCCGAAGCCCTCGTCGATGAACAGCGCGTCCATGTTGACCGCGTGGTGTTGCGTGGACACCACGTTGGCCAGGCCGATGCCCAGGGCCAGCGCCACCAGGAACTTTTCACCGCCCGAGAGGCTGGCCACGCTGCCGCGCACGTCGAAGTCCCGGTCCTCGACCTCCAGCTGCAGGCTGCCGCCGGCGGGCACCGCCAGCCGGAAGCGCCCGTTGTACATGTCCGCGAGCAGCCGGTTCGCCTCCAGGGTCACGGAGGTCAGCATCGCGCTGAGCATATAGTCCTCGAGGCTGACCCTGCCCCGCAGGCCGACCAGCGCGTCGGCCACGGCCCTGTCCGCGGTGTTCACGAGGGTGTCCTGCTCGAGCTGTTCGCTGCGGGCGCGAAGCTCCGTCAGGGCTTTCTCCATGCTTTCCGCCTGCTGGCTCAGGCTGCTGAGGCGGGCCAGGACCTCGCCGTGAGCGGCATCGGCTTCGTCGCGCCGGGCCTGCAGCGCGGCCATGTCGGGGCGCGGGAGATCCCGCACCGCCTCCGCGGCGGCGCGCTCCCGGTCGCGGCAGTCCTGCAGGCGGGCTTCGTAGGAGCTGGTCTCGCTCTGCAGCTGCTGCAGGCGTTCGGGCGGGAGCCAGGCAGCGGTCCAGGCGTCGTCGTCGGGGAAGCCGGCTGCCGCGCGCTGCGCGTCCCACGCCGCCTGGGCGGCCCCCATGGCTTCCCGGGCGGCGGCTTCCTCCCGCTCCTCCCGGTCCCGGATGCCCCGGGCGGCGGCCGCTGCTGCGGCGGCCCGGTCCGCTGCCTGCCGGAGGCGCTCCGTCTCCCGGTCCCAGGCCGTGACCGCGGTCTGCAGGCCGTCCAGGGTCCGCTCCAGGGCGGCCGCGTCGGGGATCTCCGCAGGCAGCTGGCTCCGGGCCGCGTCCAGGGCGGCCTTCAGCCGGTCGATGTCCGCCCGCAGCCTGTCCATGCCGGCCTTGCCGTTTTCGTAGGCCTGCTGCGCTTTCTCGTTGGCGGCCTCCTGCTCGTGGACGGCCTGCTCTGCCTGCTCGCGGACTTTCTTCTGCGCGTCCACCTGAGCGCGGGTCACATGGTCATCGGAGACGCGGGCGGGCTCGGGGTGATGGATGCTGCCGCACACCGGGCATTTCGTCCCCTCGCGCAGTTGCATGCCCAACTCCCCGGCGATCTCCGCCAGATACCGCTCCGCGAGGCGGCTGTGCTCCGCGTCGGCGGCGGCCAGGTCTTCCCGCTTCCGGGCGAGGGAGGCTTTCCCGGCCTCCAGCTCCGCCCGGGCTTTCTGCTCCCAGCGGAGGGCGCCGGGCCAGCGCGCTTCCTGCTCCGACCAATCCCGCTGCAGCTGCTCGGCCGCGGCGTAGGCGTCCCGCTTGCTCTCCAGCAGGGCGGCCCGGCGCTTGCGGTTTTCCTGCTCCGCCTGTCCCTGGCTGTGGAGGGCGCTGTCCGCGGCGGCCTTTGCGCCGGCGGCTTCGGCGGCCTGCAGGTCCTGGGAGGCCTTGGCCTGCGCCCGGACGGCGGTCTCAGTCCGGCGGAGCGCCTGGGTCAGCGCCTCGCGGGCGGGCTGGGCGGCGGCGGCCCGCGTGGCGGCCTCAAGGGCAGCGGTCCGCGCCTGATGGGCCTGCGCGCCGTCCAGCAGGCGCTGCAGCTCGGCCCGGAGACTGTCCAGGGCGGTAAAGCGCTCCCCGGCCTTGGCCGCGGCGTTCAGGGCGTCCTGGGCTTCCAGCAGGGCGGCCTTGCGGGCCGTCAGCGTCTCCTGCAGCGCCTGGCACTCCGCCTGCGCGGCGGCGTGCTTTTCCGCCAGGGCCGCGACGGCGTCGCATTCCCAGAAGCGCAGCCGGTCCGCGATCAGCTCGCGCTCCGCCTTTAGGCGGGTGCTCTCCGCGAGGACCCGGTCCCGGAAAAGCCCGGCGGCGGTGCGCAGCCGGCCTGCGCTAAAGAGCGAGGACAGGATCGGCGCCTTGTCCTCGGAGATCAGAAGCTGCTGAAACTTGCCCTGGGGCAGCACGATCACCTGCCGGAACTGCTCCGCCTCCAGGCCGATGATCTCCGCGGCCTTGCGCCACACCTCGGTCTTCTTGCTGGCCAGGACGGTTTCGGCGCCGTCAGGCCCGCGGACGCTGCACTTCTCCTCCTCGTTGAGGTTGCCGCGGCGGTTGGGCCAGAGGCGGCAGCGGAAGGTGTAGACCAGGCCATCCTGCTCAAAGACGAATTCCACCAGGGTTTCCGCGTCCGGCGGGGCGCTGCGGCATCGCATGGCCTCCAGGCCGCCGCGGCCCGGCTGACCGGCCTTGTCCCCGTTGGAGGACTGGCCGTAGAGGGCACAGCAGATCGCGTCGAGGATCGTGGTTTTGCCGGCGCCGGTCTCGCCGCGGATCAGGAACAGGCCGTTGCGGGCCACGCTGCGGAAGTCCACGGTCTGCCGCTCCAGGTAGGGGCCGAAGCCCTGAAAGGTCACCGAGATGGGTTTCATGCCGGATCCCCTCCTCCCATGGCGTCCTGCAGGGCGCGCTCAAACATGCGGGTCTGGCGCGCATCCGGCTCCAGCGCATAGATTTCTTTCAGAAAGCGCTTCATCAGCGGGATGTCCCCCAGATCCTCCAGCTCCGCGGCGGTGAGGGAGGCACCGCCCTCGCCCTCGTGCAGCGCGCCCTGGAACTGCAGCAGATCCGGGTACAGGGCCAGCAGCTCGCTGCGCATGGGCAGGCTCTTCTCCCGGTCGGTGACCCGCACCCGGACGTAGCAGTTCTGCGCGCTCTGTGCCGTGGCGGGATCGGTCACCCAGGCCCAGGGGCCTTCCAGGGTCCTGCGGCCGTGCAGGGGCGGCAGGGGGATGAAGGACTGCGCGCCGGTCTGCGTGTCCAGCAGGACGCAGCCCTTGACCTGGCCTTCCTCGTCGAAGGCGTACTGCATGGGGCTGCCGCTGTAGCGCACGCGGCCGTCGGTGCCGGGCACGGCATAGGGCCTGTGGATGTGGCCCAGGGCAACATAATCGAAGCCGTCGAAGACCTCCCGGGACACGGCGTCGGAGAATCCCACCTGGGCGGCCCGGTCCGACTGCCCCAGGGGCGCGCCGGTGACGTAGGCGTGGGCCATGACGATGTTGAACCCCGGCCGCAGCCGCGCGCGGATGCTGTCGGTCACCGCCCGCATCGCAGCCTCCTGGGATTCGGGCTTCTCCCCGTCGGGGAAGAGCGCGGCGCCTCCTCGCGGACGAAGTAGGGCACCGGCCACACCGTGACGTCCTCCGCCAGCGAAATGGGGTTGACGGGCAGCGTCAGCGACCCGGCGATGTAGAGCCCGGTGCGGGCGAGCAGCGCGCTGTGCTGGGCCAGGCGGCTGCCGCTGTCGTGGTTGCCCGCGATGACGATGAGCCGGCAGCCCAGCTCTCCGCAGATGGCCCGGCAGGCCGCGTCGAACATGCCCAGCGCCTCCGCCCGGCTGACCCCGGTGTCGTACACGTCTCCGCTCAGGAGCACCGCGTCGACGCGCTCCCGCGCGATGACGCCGCAGATCCCATCGATGAAGGCCTGCTGGTCCTCCCGGTAGGTGGCCGTCTGGCTGCGCATCATGCCCAGATGCCAGTCCGAAGTATGCAAAAGCCGCATGGATGCATCGCCCCCTTTGTCTGTCGTTGACAGAATTATAGCACAGGTCTTTTCCTTTTTCTACCCGGAATTGGCGGGACACGAAAAACCGCCCGGCGGGCGGTTCTTCGGATGGTTTGTATGGCGGTCAAGGCGCGGGGTTCTCCGGCGGCTTGACGCCTTCGGGCTCCGCGGTTTTCTGATCCGCGCTGTAACGCGTATCGGCACTGCGGCGGCGGCGGGCTGCCGCGTCTTCCACGGCCTGCTCGAACTGGGCGTCGATCTCTTGCTTGGCGTGATCCTCGGCTTCCTCGCCGGGCTCCTGCTCGTCCGCGTCCGTCACGTCGTAGTTCCGGATGCCGGCGATGGTCATGTGATCCAGTGCCTTGTGGGAGGAGGCGGCCTTCTTTGCGCGGCCGATCAGGCCGATGACAGCTAGGACGGTGCCGATGAGGGCTGGGACCAGCAGCGCGAAGGCCAGGATGCGGAAGTCGAAGCCGGCCTGGCTGCCGGACACGGCGCCGGCTTCGGCGCTCTCGCCGTCAGCCGCGGCGGCGGTCTGAGCGCTGCCGGACTGAATGACGCCGTAAGCGCGCTGCGCCAGCGCGGCGCGGCCCGCTTCGCCCAGCTCGGTCAGACCGGGGATCGTGCCGGCGGCGTTCTCCAGGACCACCACCAGGTCGCTTTCGTTCAGGGAGGTCAGGTCCACGGTGCCGGAGAGCGCCTCGACCACGGCCTGCAGCTGGGTGTCGCTGAGGTTGGCCGCGTCGGGCATGACGGCCGCGGAGGCCTTGACCGGCTTAGCACCCGCGTTGCCCGTGGCCGCCGCGTGCGCGCCGACGGAGATGCGAACCCGGTTGCTGTCGAAGGCCTTGGTCTCGCCCAGCTGGTTGACGACCTTGGCCTGGAACTGGTAGTTGCCGCTCATGGAGCAGACCAGCTCCCGGGTAAAGCTGCGGGTCTCGCCGGGCTCAATGCTCGGGAAACGGTACAGCTCCAGCTTGGTGCCGGCGACATACACCCGCACGTTCTCGATCTTCGCGGCGGAGTTGTTGGTCACGTCCACGGTGAAGACCACGCTGCCGGGGAAGGCGTCGACCGTGTCCTTGGCGGCGGAGGCTTCGACCGTCAGATCCATGAGCTC
>CAMKAE010000083.1 GCA_946410395.1 uncultured Clostridia bacterium | reverse complement strand
ACGGCCGGGTGGCCAAGCAGCAATACGAGCGGAACAAGGCCATCGCCGGGATTCCCGGGGCGTCCGCCGTCCGGGAGCTGGTACAGCCCTGGGTCAAAGCGTCCGCCGTCTGGCGGGAGCGCCGCGATTTCCTGAAGGGAGACAGCCCAACCAACAAGGCCGCGGCCCAGAAGTATCTGGACGCGGCCACGGCGGCACAAGAACAGCTCCGTGAAGCGCGGCTCCGCCTGGAAGCCGCGCTGTCCGCACAGCCGCAGCCGTGAGAGGAGGACGCAGCATGCAGTCAGATAAAAAGGCAGCCCCTGGCCGGGCCGGGTTCATTCTCACAGCCGTCATCCTGTGCGCGGTGCTGGCGGCCGCGGCCATTCTCAGCGTCCACCTCGCAAAGGACAGGCAGCGCTACCGCCTCCGCTCCGCTTCCCTCATCGCCCAGGCGGAATCCGCCGAGGCGCAGTGGCGCGGGATCGACGAGGACAAGACCGGCGTGTGGTATCCGCGCCGCGACGACGCGCGGGAGGATGTCTCCGAGCTCAACGCGCAGATCGCCGACAACAACCGGAACGCCGAGCGCCCCAGGGCCCAGGTGGAAGCGATCCAGGGCTATCTGACCCGGACGCAGCAGGCCGGGCTGAGCGTCCGGCTGCTGGAATCCGCCGCCGTGTTCCTGGAGCGCGGCGCGGGTGCGGAGGCCTCCGCCGAGGCCGCGCCTTGACCCAAGCGAAAAGCACCGCATGCGCGGTGCTTTTCGCTTACCTGCCCCTCAGAGCAGCTTGATCATCATCGTGTTTTCCTCGTCCATCTCCACCTTGACCAGGCCGTCCTTCTCCAGCTGCTTCATCACCTCGGAGAAGCGCTTGAAGCCGATGGCCCGCTCGTTGAAGTCCGGGTAGGTGGTGAGGATGTCCGCCTTGAGGATGGAGGGGTTGATGCGGTCGAAGCCGCCGTCCTTGTAGGCCTGCAGCTGGGCGGTGAAGGCCTCCCGCCAGTTCTCCCTCGTCAGCTGCACCTGCTCCTCCGCCGACTCCGGCGCGGCGGTGCGGCTCACCATCACGTTGAAGTTGGTGTTGGTGACCTTCATGTCCCCGAACTTGGCGGCGAGCTTCTGCAGGAGCTTGTAGAAGGTGGCGCAGCCGTAGGTCTTCTCGTTGAAGTCCGGGCGCAGGCGCATCAGCACGCCCTTGACCTCGGAGGCGTACATGCCGTCGGTGTCGGCCTGCTCCTCCAGCACGTCGCACAGCAGCTTGTTGAGGGCCGCCAGGTCCATCTCCTCGCTGCTGGCGGCGCTGCCCTTCTGGCGCTTGGGCGTCTTGGCCTGGGGCGCCGGGCGGCTGCCCATGCTCTCCAGGAACTGGAACTCGTTGCAGGCGTTGATGAAGATGTTGCTCGCCGCCTCCGACCGGCTGATGCCCAGCACATACTTGCCCATGGCCTTCAGCCGGCCCACCAGGGGCATGTAGTCGCTGTCGCCGGAGACGATGCAGAAGGAGTCGATCAGCGGGTTGGTGTAGGCCACCTCGAGGGCGTCCACGACCAGCTGGATGTCCGCGTTGTTCTTCTGCGCGTACCCGTAGCGGATCGAGGGCACCACGGAGAAGGTGTTGGACAGCAGGATCTGCTTCAGGTCGCTGAAGCGGTCCGTGTAGCCGTACACCCGGCCCAGCAGGATGTCGCCGCGCATCTTGACTTTCTCGATAATCGACGCCAGGGTCGCTTCCTTGGCGCCGCAGTTTTCCAGGTCCACAAAGACCGCAAATTTTGCCATAAAGGTTCTTCCTCCTCGGATCTGCCGCGGATCGGGGTCCGCCGGCGGGTCTTCACCGGTAGATTATACCATTCTTCACGGGAAAAATCCACACATACTGGACAAAAACCCCGTCCGGGCGTAAAATGGTAGAAAACCCGGCCGGGCAAGGGGAGATGAGGACATGCTGACCGACCCGAAGATTTCCGCGTGCATCGTGCTGTACCATTCCGGCGACCAGGCCCTGCAGGCCGTGCGCTGCTTTCAGGACGCCACCGTCCCCGTGTCCCTCTTCGTGGTGGACAACTCCCCCGACGAGCCCACCGCCTCCCGCGTCAAGCTGCAGGACCCGGACGCGCAGATCATCCCCATGAAAAAGAATGTGGGCTACGGCCGGGGGAACAACGCCGTCCTGAACCTGCTCAAGTCCAGGTATCACCTGATCTGCAACCCGGACGTGACCTTCGATCCGGACCTGCCGGAGCGGATGGCCGCCTACATGGACGCCCACGACGACATCGTGATCCTGTCCCCCCGGGCCTTCAACCCGGACGGCAGCGAGCAGTTCCTGCCCCGGCGCAGGCCGAGCGTGCGCTACCTGCTGGGGGGCCGCCGGGCCCTGCGGGGAGACCGGGTCATGGCAAAGGCCGAAGCCACGGCCGCCCGGGCCGCCGCCGCGGAGGAGGAAGCCGTCGCCGCCTGGAAGGCCAACAAGGCGGGCGGCGGCCTGGGCTCCCTGCTCCACGCCAACCGCCTGGAGCTGCGGCAGACGCTCCTCAGCCGCCGCGCCGCCCGGCTGCAGGCCCGCGCAAACCATCTGCGGCACTGGCGGGATGAGTTCACCCTGGCGGACACCCTGCCCACGGCGCCCACCGAGGTGCAGTTCGCCACCGGCTGCTTTATGATGATCCGCACGCACATCTTCTACCGCATGAAGGGCTTCGATCCGCGCTATTTCCTCTATCACGAGGACAGCGATCTCTCCCTCGGCGCGCTGAAGTACGGCAAGGTGGTCTATCACCCGGACATGCACATCACCCACACCTGGCGCAGGGCATCCAGCCACAGCCTGAAGGCCACCCTCACCCATGTGCTTTCCACCGTGAAGTTCTTCCACAAGTGGGGGTGGAAATGGTGAGCGAAATCGAGGTGCTGCTGGCGGTCTGCAACGGCGCGCGCTGGCTCCCTGAGCAGCTGCGGAGCCTGCGTGAGCAGGACGACCCGGCCTTCACGGTGCTGATGCAGGATGACGGCTCCGCCGATCCGTCTCCGGCCCTGCTGGAGGCCGCGGCCCGGGAGGATCCGCGTTTCCGCTTCGCGCGCGAAGGCGGGAGGCACCTGGGCGCCGCGGGGAACTTCTTCTCCCTGCTGCGCCAGGCCGAAGCGCCCTACGCCGCCCTGTGCGATCAGGATGACGTCTGGGTCCGCTCCCGCCTCAGCCGCTGCCGCACGGCTATGGAACAGCTGGAGGCCGTCCACGGCCCGGACACACCCCTGCTGGTCCACAGCGACTGCGCCGTGGCGGACGCGGAGGGGCGGGTGATCCACGACAGCTTCATGGGCCTTCAGGGCTGGGACCCGGCGGTCCGCACCCTGCGCCCGCTGCTGGTCCAGAACAACGTCACCGGCTGCACGGTCCTGATGAACCGCGCACTTTACACCCTGGCCGCTGTCCACGCCGACCCGCGGCGCGTGTTCATGCACGACTGGTTCCTGGCCCAAACGGCGGCGGCCTTCGGGGTCATCGGCTATGTGGACGCGCCCCTGGTGCACTACCGGCAGCACGGGGACAACGCCGTCGGGGCCTCCCGGCAGGGCCTCCTCGCCCGCGGCCTGCGCGCCCTGACCCACGGCGATGAAGCCCGCGCGCGCATCGCCCTGACCTATGACCAGACCCAAGCCTTCCTGGACGCCTTCGCGGACGACCTGCCCCCGGAGGCCCGCCGCGACTGCGAGGCCTACCTGGCCACCCGCGCCCTGCCGAAGTTCCGCCGCGTGCGCCGCGTGCAGCGGGGCGGCTGGCGGATGCAGAACCGGACCGCCCGCTGGGGCCAGCGACTGTTCGGCTGATCCCCTTCCATATCTCACAGCAAAGGCAGATGATGCTCCCATGCCGTCCACCGAGAAAAAGCTCGGCAGCTGCAGGGCCTGGCTGTCCTTCGCCGCCTTCATGCCGCTGCTGGGCTGCATGATCGAGGCCGTGGCCCTGTGGGTCTCCGACATGCAGCAGGAAGACTGGTTCGTGGAATCCGCACTCAGCGGGCCGGAGCTGATGACCGCCCTGATCGCCTCGCTCATGGAGGCCGTGCTGTGTCTGCTGTTCTTTTTCACGGTGCGGCACATCGAGCGGGGCTGGCGGGCACCGGCCGTGATCTGCGGCGCCGTCCTGGCGGCAGCGCAGACGCTCTGCGTGTTCCTCTGGCACCTGTACAGCCCGCTCACCCCCGCCTGGTACACCGTGGTCCTGATCGCGCTGCGGCTGGGCGCGGCCGTGCTGCCGCTGCTCTACGCCGTGCGCATGTCGGAGCGGCGAACGCGCACCCTGAGCCGGATCGCCCTGGCCCTGTTCCTCGCCGAGGCCTTCCTGCAGGAGGGCGTCTTCCTGACCCTGGCCTTCCGGACGCTGGCCGGCCTTGCCTTCACCCGGCGGCTCATTCACGGCTTCTCCTATGTGCTGATGAACTTCCTGCTGGGCGCCGGCTGTTACACGGGGCTGCTGCCCAGCGACCGTCCCACGCTCCGTTGACGCTGTCCGAATCCGCATACCCGCGGCCCTGCCGCAGAAAGTGAGTGTTTCCTGATGCGACTGAGCAAACTTCTCTCCCTGGTCCTGTCCCTGATCCTGTGCCTCTCCCTGACCTCCCTGGCTCTGGCCGAGGGCGGCGACGCCAATCCCGTGGTGAAGATCACCGTGGCCGGCGCCGGCGACATCTACGCCGAGCTTTATCCCGACATCGCCCCGATCACCGTGGCCAACTTCCTGAAGCTGGTCGACAGCGGCTTTTATGACGGGCTGACCTTCCACCGGGTCATCTCCGGCTTCATGATCCAGGGCGGCGACCCGCTGGGCAATGGCACCGGCGGCTCCGACGAGAACATCAAGGGCGAATTCAGCGCCAACGGCGTGGAGAATCCCCTGTCCCACACCCGGGGCGTGCTGTCCATGGCCCGCTCCTCCGATCCCGACAGCGCCAGCAGCCAGTTCTTCATCGTCCACGCCGACAGCCCGCATCTGGACGGCAAATACGCCGCCTTCGGCAAGGTGCTCGCGGGCATGGGCGCGGTGGACCGGGTGGCCACCCTCACCCAGACGATGGACAGCAACGGCACCGTGCCCGAGGGCTTCAAGCCGGTGATCACCGCCATCGCCCGGGCGGAGCGGGCCGACGCCGAGGCCGCCGTTGCCGCGGAGGCTGAGAACGGCAAGAGCGGCGGGCGCTTCGTGAATCCGACGGGCAATGTGTCCTTCCCCGTGCCCGAGGGCTGGAACCTGCAGGTCTCCGCAAACGGCGGCTCCCTGTTCCAGAACGCAGAGGGCAAGACCGTCATGCTCTATGTGCGGGACGAGTACGGCAGCTATCCCGAGGAATTCATGGCCGCCAACGGCTTCACTCGTGAAACCCTTGACAATTCGATGATCAACACGGAAGCGCTGGCCCAGAGCCTGGGCATCACCGCCGACGCCCTGGCCACCGAGACCTTCGCCAGCGGCAGCTATTTCTCCGCCGTGGACGCCCAGGGCCGCACGCACTGCATCGGCCTGATCAACGGCGTGATGATCGAGATCGTCCAGGACAGCCCCCTGGCGGAAGCGGACGCGCTCACCGCCATCCTCAACAGCCTGACCGTGAAATGAAAGGAGCGCCTGCCATGCCCGCACTGGATTACACCCTGGACGCCCTCCGCCGTCTGACGGACATCCCCTCCCCCACCGGCATGACCCGGGCCTGCGCCGAGGCGGTCTTGGCGGAGCTGACCGGCATGGGCTTCCGGCCCCGAATGACCCGCAAGGGCGCGGTGGTCTGCACCGTGGCCGAGGGCGATCACCCGCTGCTGCTGTGCGCCCACCTGGACACGCTGGGCTGCGTGGTCCGGGCCGTGAAGCCCAACGGCCGCCTGCGCTACAGCAAGCTGGGCGGCTGGAACGACAACGCCATCGAGAACGAGAACGTCCGCATCCACACCCGGGACGGCAAGGTGTTCACCGGCACGGTGCAGTCCGTGCACGCCAGCCGCCACGTCTGGGGCGACATCACCGCCGAGACCCGGGACGACGCCTCGCTGGAGGTCGTGATCGACGAGGTCGTGAAGAACGCGGAGGACGTGAAAGCCCTGGGCATCGGCGCCGGGGACTTCATCTCCTTTGACCCGCGCTTCACCCTCACCGAAAGCGGCTACATCAAGAGCCGTTTCCTGGACGACAAGGCCTCCGCGGCCATCCTGCTGGCCGTGGCCCGGGACATCGCCGACGGCGCCGTGACCCCGAAGCGGGGCGTCACCCTCGCCTTCACGGTCTACGAGGAGATCGGCCACGGCGCCTCCACCTTCTTCGATCTCCCCGCGGAGGACATCGTGGCCGTGGACATGGGCTGCGTGGGCGATGACCTGACCTGTACCGAGACCGAGGTGTCCATCTGCGCCAAGGACGCCGCCGGCCCCTATGACTGGGACCTGACCAACGAGCTCATCGCCCGGGCGAAGCGGCTCTCCCTGGACTACGCCGTGGACGTGTATCCCCGCTATTCCTCCGACGCCGCCACCGCGCTCAAGGCCGGCCTCGACGCGCGCTTTGCCTGCTTCGGCACCGGCGTCTTCGCCTCCCACGGCTATGAGCGCACCCACCGCAGGGGCATGGCGGCCACCCTGGCTCTCTGCGAGGACCTGCTCTCCCCCTGTGAACCCTGAACGGACCGACATCGCAAAGGAGAAAACCGCATGGATTTCATCCCCGCCAAGAAACTGGGCTTCGGCCTGATGCGTCTGCCCTGCACCCCCGGCGGCAAGGCCTCCGACATTGACCTGGAACAGATGAAGGCGATGGTGGACCGCTTCATGGAGGCCGGCTTCACCTACTTCGACACCGCCTGGATGTACGGCGGCTTTGCCAGCGAAAACTATGCCAAACTGGCGCTGGTGGACCGCTATCCGCGGGAATCCTTCACCCTGGCCACCAAGCTGCACTCCGGCTTCTTTGACGACCTCGAAGGCCGGGACAAGGTCTTCAACGCCCAGCTGGAGAAGACCGGCGCCGGGTACTTTGACTACTACCTGCTCCACGGCATCGAGGAGAGCATGCTGCCCAAGTACGAGCAGTTCAAGTGTTTCGACTGGCTGCTGGAGAAAAAGGCCCAGGGCCTGGTGCGCCACGCGGGCTTCTCCTTCCACGACACGCCGGAGATGCTCGAGCGGATCCTGACGGACCACCCGGAGATGGAGTTCGTGCAGATCCAGCTGAACTATCTGGACTGGGAGAGCCCCTGGATCCGCAGCCGGGCCGTGTACGAGGTCTGCCGCAAGTTCAACAAGCCCATCATCGTCATGGAGCCGGTGAAGGGCGGCACCCTGGCCGCGATGCCCGAGGCCGCCGCCGCGCAGCTGACCGCCCTGGACCCGACCATGTCCCTGCCCAGCTGGGCCATCCGCTTCGCCGCCAGTCAGCCCGGCGTCATGATGGTGCTCTCCGGCATGAGCAGCCTGGCCCAGATGGAGGACAACCTCTCCTACATGCGCGATTTCAAGCCCCTGACCGCCGAGGAGCAGCAGGCCTGCTTCCGGGCCGCGCAGGTCATCAACAGCCAGATCACCGTCCCCTGCACCGCCTGCCACTACTGCACCGAGGGCTGCCCGATGCACATCGCCATCCCCGAGTACTTCTCCCTCTACAACGAGGACATGCGGGAGAACCTGGCGCAGAAGGGCTGGACGATCAACTTCTCCAACTATGACATCCTCTCCGCAAAGAACGGCAAGGCCGGCGACTGCATCGCCTGCGGCCAGTGCGAGGGCGTCTGCCCCCAGCACCTGCCCATCATCGAGCTGCTCAAGGACGTGGCCGCGCACTTCGAGCACTGATCGTCGTTTGCCGCCCCATCCCCCATAAAACACTCCTCCCGAAGCAAAGACCGGGCTACATGAGCCCATGCGCTTCGGGAGGAGTATTTTGATTGTCGGGGCATCGAAAACTCATGAATCGGCATAGTGACCTCGGCATTGCGCGATGAGAATCTGTCCGTTCTCGATCCGGTAAACCAGGCGGTCTTTCTCGTTGATCCGGCGGCTGAAGTAGCCCTGCAGGTTCTCCCTCAGCGCTTCCGGTTCGCCGATTCCGGTCATGGGGCCGTTCCGGTCAATGTCTTTCAGAAGCAGATTGATGCGCCTGAGCGTCTTTTTGTCCTGCGCCTGCCAGTACAGGTAATCCTCCCAGGCTTCATCGGACCAGACCTTATTCATCGTCCTCGATCAGCTCATGCGCAGTCCCCTTGCCTTCGCTGAGCTGCCGGATTGCTTTCTGCAGGTGTGCCTGGTTTACCGCGCTGTAGAAGGGATCGACCTGTTTGACCTCAAATGGCAGTTTGCGGTCCCGGACGACAACCTTGACATACATATTGATCGCGGCGGAACTTGTAAGACCCACAGACGAGCAGAAATCATCGAATGCAGCCTTGTCGGAAGCATCGACCCGTGATGTGAGCGTCGCGAGCGCCATGCGGATCCCTCCTTTCTCGTTTCGACGGCATCAGTATAGCACACAGCGAATACAAAAGCAAGCGATCGTGTTCGTTTATTCAAAGACTATGTGTTTGTATGGAAAGAGAAACCCTCCTGCCCTGTTCCCTGGCAGAAGGATTCGTGATGCGTGTTTGAAACAATCCTCACAATTCCGGTCACTTGATCTTCTTCCGGATCGTGGCCTCGGGATTGGCCGCCTGCTTCATGAAGGCGGAGGGGCTGATGCCCACGATGTTCTTGAACTGCTTGGAGAAGTGGTAGGGATCCTGCA
>CAMKAE010000082.1 GCA_946410395.1 uncultured Clostridia bacterium | reverse complement strand
AGGACGACTACGACTGCATCTACTGCATCGTGGACGAGCACGCCATCACCGTGCGGCAGAACCCGGCGGACCTGCGCCGGCGCTGCCTGGAGCTGGCGGCCATCTACATCGCCTCGGGCATCGACCCCAAGCGCAGCCTGATCTACTGCCAGAGCCATGTCAGCGCCCACGCGGAGCTGGCCTGGATCCTCAACTGCTTCACCTACATGGGCGAGCTGAGCCGCATGACTCAGTTCAAGGCCAAGAGCGCCGCCCACGCCGACAACATCAACGCCGGCCTGTTCACCTATCCGGTGCTGATGGCCGCGGACATCCTGCTCTACCAGACCAATCTGGTGCCGGTGGGCGTGGACCAGAAGCAGCACCTGGAGCTGTGCCGGGACATCGCCATCCGCTTCAACGGCGTGTACGGCGACGTGTTCACCGTCCCGGAGGGCTATATCCCCAAGGTGGGCGCGAAGGTCATGAGCCTGCAGGAGCCCACCAAAAAGATGTCCAAGTCCGACCCGGAGGAGACCTACATCGCCCTGACGGATGATCCGGACACGATCCGCCGCAAGCTGAAGCGCGCGGTGACGGACTCTGACGGCGAGATCCGCTATGATCCGGAGAACAAGCCCGGGGTCAGCAACCTGCTGGCGATCATGAGCGCCCTGGGCGCCGGGGAGATCGACAGCCTCTGCGCCGAGATGCAGGGCATGGGCTACGGCCAGCTCAAGGGCCGGGTCACAGACTGCGTCATCGCGGCTCTGGCGCCCCTGCAGGCGGAATTCAAGCGCCTGATGGCGGACAAGGCCTACCTGCAAAGCGTCATCGACGAGAACGCCCAGCTGGCCAACCGCCTCGCCCTGCGCACCCTCCGGAAAGTCCAGAAGAAAGTCGGGTTTGCCCCCAGAGGAAAAGAATGAAGAGAGTCCTTTGCGCCGTCCTTTGCCTGTCCCTGCTGCTGGCCTGCGCCCTGAATGCAGCCAGCGCCCGCACAACCACCACGACCATCCGCGTGCCCTCGTCCCCGCTCAGGCGCCCGGAGCCCACCCAGACCCCGGAACCTGCCGGAACACCGGAGCCCACCAAAGCGCCGCAGGTCATCCGGGTCGAGGGGCCTCTCCGGACGCCGGCGCCCACCGAAACGCCGCCTCCAGCCGCAACTCCTGCGCCTGTCGAAACGCCCGGGCCCACCGAAACCCCTGCGCCCATCCAAACGCCCGAACCGGCAAAAGAAAGAAAGCCCCTGCTGCGGCTGCACCAGATCGACATCGGCTGCGGCGACGCCTACCTGCTGACGGTGGAGGACACCGTGGTGCTGGTGGACTGCGGCACGAACAGCACGGACCCGATCGCCTGGGGTCACAAAAACCCGCCGCTGTTCGAGTATATCGAGGCCAGCGGCATCGACCACGTGGACGTGCATTTTGTCACCCACTGGCACAACGACCACTGCTACAATGTGGGCTATTTCTCTGAGCATTACGGCACGGAGGACACCGTGGTGTACGGGCCCTCGGCCAGAATTCTGCCGGTCTTTGAGCCGCTGCCGAACGGTGTGTACCGCCAGCTCAGGGACGGGGACCGGCTGACGATCGGCCCGCTCGAGGTCCTCTGCGTCGGTCCCGCGCGCAGTGATGTCACCGGCGGGCACAACGTGGATTCCCTCAACTTCATCGTGTATTACGGGGAGCACACCTTCATGTTCACCGGCGACTGGGTGGACCGGACGGTGCGGACGCGCTGGCAGGCGGAGATCACCGACATCGACGTGTTCTCCTTCCCGCACCATGCCCTGAAGCCCCTGTGCATCACCGACGATGTCTACAAGACGATCAATCCGCGGGTGGTGCTGATCCCCAGCAACGAGCGGGGCTCTGTCATCGACTACGCGCGGAACACGGTCCATGTGGCCCGGGAGGCGGTCTACCTGAGTCAGCGCAACGGCCATGTGCTGGTGACCAGCGACGGCGTGGACCTGTGGACGGCTGATGCCGTGGCCCCCGGGACCTTCCCGCTCGGGGACAAGGTCCCGTGAGGCGCGCCGGGATCCTGCCGCTGCTGGCGGCGCTGCTCTTGCTTGCCGCGGGCATGGCCCTGGCTGAAACAGAGCCGCTGTACCTGCATCAGATCGCCATCGGCCATGCCGACGCCTATCTGCTGACGGTGGGCGACACGGTGGTCGTGGTGGACGCCGGCCTGGACACGGACAGCAATGTCAACACCAACGACCGGCTTTTCGGGTATTTCGAGGCCCTGGGCATCGACCATGTGGACGCGCACTTCGTCACCCACTGGCACAACGACCACGCCTATAACATCACGGCCATCAACGAGATCGGCGGAACGGCGGACACGGTGGTGTACGGCACCTCCGCGGCGCTGCCGGAGACCTGGCAGCCCCTGGCCCACGGCCGCTATCAGCAGCTCAGGGACGGCGACCGGGTGCGCGTGGGACCGCTGGAGGTGCTGTGCATCGGCCCGGAGGACAGCGGTCTGGACGGCTTCAACAACCGCCACTCCCTCAACTTCATCGTGTATTACGGGGAGCACAAATTCCTCTTCACCGGCGACTGGGTCGACGGTTCGGTGCGCAGGCGCTGGGAGGCGGAGATCAAGGACATCGACGTGCTGTCCTTCCCCCACCACGGCCTGACGCCCATCTGCATGACCTCCCCGGTGATCCGGGTCATGAGCCCGCGGGTGGTGCTGATCCCCGGCCCGCTGAAGAACGAGAACAACGTCAAGCACTTCATGCTCACCGAGTCCAGCGTGCGCTTTTATCCCCGGTTCTACTCCAACAACGACGGCAACATCCTCGTGATCAGCGACGGCGTCACCCTCCGCACGGCCTACGGCGTCAAGCCCGGCGAGCTGCCGGAGGGCAAGCCGGTCAAGGAGCGCAGGTGACGCCTGCGGCACGCAAAAGGCTCCGCCCACAGGGACGGAGCCGGTTTTTTTCGCGCTGATGCGGGGATTATTCGTGGAGCTTGACCTTGATCCACATCTCGGAATACAGACCGCGCAGATCCTCGGGGATGTCCACATAGTACTCGTCCTTCTCATAGCCGGCGCGGGGCACATAGGCCACGTTGCCCTCATAGTCCCCCTCGGGGCCAGAGAGCTCGGCCAGGACGTTCTTGTTGGCGGAGGCATAGCCCACCTCCTGGGAGATCAGCAGGCTGTTCTCGTCGTCGAGGATGAACTTGATGAACTGGTTGGCCAGCTCGGGGTTGGCGGCGTTGGCCGGAATGACCATGGCGTCTACGGCCACGTTGGTGCCCTGGTAGGGGGTGCAGTAGCTCATGTTGGGGTTCTGGGAGAGGATGTAGGCGGCGTCGCCGCTGTAGACCAGGGCCATCCACTTCTCGCCGTTGGCCATGGCGTCGATGACCTCATCTGTCACGTAGGAGGGAGCCACGGCCTTGTCCATCTCCCGCAGCCATTCGTAGGCGGCATTGAGCTCATCCCTGTTGCTGGTGTTGGCGGAGTAGCCCAGCGCCTTCAGGGCTACCATGAAGCCGTCGCGCTCGGAGTCGTACATATACACATGGCCCTTGTAGGCGGGGTTGCGGAAGGCCTCGAAGCCCTGAGCCTCCATCTCCTTCTCGGAGATCTTCGTGGTGTCGTACACGATGCCCACGGTCTGCCAGAGGTAGGGCACGCTGTAGCTGTTGTCGGGGTCATAGGCCATGTTCAGGACGCCGTCGGTCAGGTTGTCCAGGTTGGTGACCACCTTCTTGTCCAGCTTCTGCAGCTTGCCCTCCTTGATCAGGCGCTCGATCATGTAGTCGCTGGGGATGATCACGTCATAGGACGCGCCGGACATCAGCTTGGTGTACATTTCCTCGTTGGAGGAGAAGAGGGAGTAGTTGATCTTGACGTCATTTGCCTGCTCGAAGGCGGTGAGGACGTTCTTGTCGATGTACTCGCCCCAGTTGTAGACGTTCAGCTCGCGCTTGGGCGCGCCCTTCAGGAAGCCCGGCCAGACAAAGAGGGCCAGCAAGATCAGCACGGCCAGGACGGCGACGACCGCAATGAGGAGATTTTTGTTGGGTTTCTGATTCTGCTTGGTCATGTTTCAGGATCCTCCCTTTTGATTTTCTTGTCTCTGAAATGTGGAATCACATTTACCAGCACCAGGATCAGCGTCACCACGACCACGATCAGCGTGGACAGGGCGTTGACGCTGGGGTTGTACCGCTTCATGGAGTAGACATACATGGAGATGTTGTTGATGCCCACGCCCGCGGTGAAGAAGGAGATCACGAAGTCGTCGAAGGACATGCTGAAGGCGATCAGCGCGCCGGAGAGAATGGCCGGGTAGATCTGGGGCAGGATGACTTTTGTCAGGGCCTTGAAGGGGCTTGCGCCCAGGTCCATTGCGGCCTCCGCCACATTGTCATCCAGCTGCCGCAGCTTGGGCATGATGGTCAGGATGACATAGGGCGTGCAGAAGGTGATGTGGGCGATGACCAGCGTGGTCATGCTCAGCTGAACGCCCGGGACGATGAAGAGCAGCATCATGCCGATGGCGGTGACGATGTCCGGGTTGAGGACCGGCAGGTTGTTCGTCTCCAGCACCATGGCGCGGATCAGGGGCCTGGCCTTGCTCAGGCCGATGGCCGTCACCGTGCCGATCACGGTGGAGACCGCCGTGGCGATCACGGCAACCACCACGGTCGTCCGGATGCTCTCCAGCATGGTCCGGTCTTTGAACATGTTCTCATACCACTGCAGGGAGAAGCCGGTGAAGTTGGTCAGGGACTTGCTGCTGTTGAACGAGAAGACCACCACATAGGCGATGGGCAGATAGATGAACAGCAGCACCAGCAGCAGGTAGCCTCTGGAGAAGAAGAACCCCAGGCTTTTTTTCTTTCTTTCCATCGCCGTCACTCCGTTTGCGCGTTGCGGTCCAGCTTCCTGGTGACCCACATGGACGCGATGATGATCAGGGCCATGACCAGGGAAATGGCGCTGCCAAAGTTCCAGTCGCCCGTGGAGATGAAGAAGGTCTCGATCAGGTTGCCGATCAGCACATAGTCGCCGCCGCCGAGCAGCTTCGGAATGACAAAGCTGGACACGGCAGGCAGGAAGACCAGGGTGATGCCGCTGATGATGCCCGGCACGCTCAAGGGAAGGGTGACCTTCAGGAAGGTCTTCCAGCGGTTGGCGCCCAGGTCGTAGGCGGCGGTCAGCAGATCCCGGTCCATCTTGGCGATGGCGGTGTGGATCTGGATGATCATGTAGGGCAGGAAGTCATAGACCATGCCGATGAACACCTTGATCTCGCTGTTCAGGGTGAAATCGTTGAGGATGCCGCGCCAGGCGTAGGTCTTGAGCAGCATGTTGATCCACATGGGCAGGGTCAGCAGCAGGACCATCAGGGTCTGCAGGCGCTCGGGCAGGTTGGCGATGATCAGGGCCGCCGGGTAGCCGATGAGGATGCAGAAGACCGTGGTGATCAGCGCGATCCGCAGGGAGGTCAGCAGCACCTTGGTAAAGGTGGGATCCTGGAAGAAGCGAATGAAGTTGTCCAGGGTGAAGCGGAAGATCAGGGTCCGGTTGCCGCCGTCCTTGGTGAAGGCGTAGAGCAGGATCATGATCATCGGGGCGACCACGAACAGGGCGATCCAGAGGATGTAGGGGTAGGTCATGCGAAAGAAGGATTTCAAGTTTCATAGACCTCCTTCCGCATCAGGTGGATGTTCTCCGGGCCGAAGGCCAGGCCGACGCGGTCGCCGGCTTCATGGCGGGAGGTGGTCTCCACCTTGTATTCCCGGCCCTGGGTGGCGAAGGTGATTTCGTAGGAGCCCTCGGTGACCTGTGCCGGGTCGAAGTCGAACTTCACGTCGGTGATGTCCACGGGGGAGTCGTCCTGCAGGTTCCAGGCCTCGGCGCTGGCCCAGGTCTTCAGGTCGGTGGAGATGGCCATGGACTCCTGGATTTCCTCCGGGGTGATAAAGAAGTCCAGGGCGCTGATGCCGATGTTGTGCCGGGCGTCCTCCACGTACTCCGGGTGCACGACGTACACCTTGACGGTGATCTCGGTCTTGCGGTCGGTGCCGAAGGTGATGCTGTAGACGCCGGGCTGTTTTTCAATGTTGTGGGAGACCCGGGTCAGGGAGATGTCGCGGTTCTCCTCATCCCAGGCCTGGGCGTTGGCGATGGAGATGAAGTCCAGATCGGTGAACTCCTTGTTTTCCAGGTCGTCCAGGTCCACGTAGAAATCGTTGGCGCTGATCTTCTCGCCGTTGTCGGGGTTGGACAGGTCGTGGGAGGTCACCACGTTCATCTTCACGGTCTTGCTGGTGCCGATGCGGGTCTCCACCATCAGCTCGTAGTGGACGCCCTTGAACACTACGCTCTTGACCTCGCCGGTCATCACGCCCTTCCCGGGCGGCACGATGGCGATGTCCTCGGGCCGGATCAGCACGTCCACCGCCTCGCCCTGCTTGAAGCGGTAGTCCTGGCACTCGAAATCCCGGTCGTCGAAGCGGACCTGGGTTTCGGACTTCATCAGGCCCGTGGTGATGTTGCTCTCCCCGATGAAGCGCGCCACATAGGCGTTGGCCGGCTCGTTGTAGATCTCCAGCGGCGTGCCGATCTGCTCGATCTTGCCGGCGTTCATCACCACGATCTTGTCGCTCATGGTCAGGGCTTCCTCCTGGTCATGGGTCACATAGATGAAGGTGATGCCCACCTCCTGCTGGATGCGCTTGAGCTCCCGCTGCATCTCCTTGCGCAGCTTCAGGTCCAGGGCGCCCAGCGGCTCGTCGAGCAGCAGCACATTGGGCTCGTTCACCAGGGCGCGGGCGATGGCGACGCGCTGCTGCTGGCCGCCGGAGAGGCGGGTCACGTTGCGCTTGCCGTAGCCCTCCAGGTTCACCAGCGAAAGCATGCGGTTCACCTTCTGCCGGATGATGTCGTTGCCCAGCTTTTTGATGCGCAGGCCGAAGGCGATGTTTTCATAGACATTCATGTGGGGGAAGAGGGCATAGCGCTGGAAGACCGTGTTGATCTCCCGCTTGTAGGGCGGGACGTTGTCGATGCACTGGCCGTCGAAGATGACCGTGCCCTCGTCCTGCTCCAGAAAGCCGCCCAGGATCCGCAGCAGCGTCGTCTTGCCGCAGCCGGAAGGGCCCAGCAGGGTGACGAACTCGTTCTCGAAAATGTTCAGGTTCACGCCTTTGAGAACCTGCTGGCCGTCGAAGGTCTTGACGATGTTCCGGAACTCGATCAGTTTGCGCATGGCGGCATCCTCCGATGTTGTATTTGGTTCAGAAGCTCGGCGGCGTTCCTGTGAAAATACAGCGTTTTTTCGTAACTATTCAGTCCTGCCAAGGAACCCTTCCACCGCAAGCGGTCCCCCTCCCCTTTCAGGGGAGGCTTTGAGTAACTTTGAACCCTTGTCTCCCCTGAAAGGGGAGATGTCGCCGCAGCGACAGAGGGGTTTTAGCAAAAGCGAATCGTACGACTGAATAGATACGTTTTTTCTTTATAATAATGATGATTTCAGAAGCTTGGCGGCGTGGACACCCACAGCACCCGGGCCCGGCTCTTGCCTGCGTTGACGAGGCGGTGGGACTGGCGCGGATGGATGCAGAAGCTGGCGCCGGTCCTGAGCCGGGTGCGCTTTTCCCCGACCACCAGCCAGACGCTGCCGCCCAGCACATAGCCGAATTCCTCGCCTTCCCCCGGGGGCATGTCATAGCTCTGCCCGCCCTCGCCCAGCTCCACCAGAATCGGCTCCATGTCGTTCTTCTGGGCGTTGGGCACCAGCCAGGTGATGGAGCCGCGCAGGGTGTCCGGGTCTTCCTTGACGAACATGTCCTGGGGGCCGAAGACTGTCTTCTCGCCGTCCTTGTCCGCGAAGAAGTCCGCCGGCGTCACGCCCAGGCACTCCAGCATGTCCGTCAGCGTGGCGATGGAGGGGGAAGCGAGATTCCGCTCCACCTGAGAGATGAAGCCTTTGCTCAGCTCGCAGCGGTCCGCCAGCTCCTCCTGGGTCAGCCCCCGCTGCTGCCGCAGCTGTTTGAGCTTTTCACCGATGTTCACAGCCGTATCCCTCCTCCCGGGTTTGTTCAGTACCGCTAAACCGCGGATCGCACTGTCAGGTTTAGAATCACTAAACAAGCAGGCGAGATGAATTAAAACACAGGGAGTGGGCTTTGTCAATACCTGCTACGAAAAAAACCGCCCGGCGGGCGGTTGGTGGCAGCGGGATCACTGCGCGACGATCAGGTCCAGCAGCTGCACCATGGTGTTGTAGGTCATCATGCCGGGCATGTAGCCGGGGACGGTGCCGTCGGGGAGGATGAAGTAGGTGGTGGGGTAGCCCTCCACATCAAGCTGGCTGAAGAGCGCCCCGTCCGTGTCGATCAGCACCGGATAGGTCACGCCCTGCTCCTGCAGGAAGGCGATGACGCCCGCGGCGTCGGTGTTGTCCATGGTCAGCGGATCCAGGCCGAGGATCACGGTGTCGCCCTCGTTGAGACCCGTGTCCTGATAGAGCTTCTCGATGTCGGGCATCTCCTGAATGCAGTAGGGGCACCAGGTGGTCCAGATGTTGAGGAAAACGCGCTTGCCGGCCAGGTCCTCATTGGTCCAGACCCGGCCGTACTGGTCGGTCAGAGAGAACTCGGGGAAGCGGGGGAGCTCCTCCGCCTCGACGGTGGGCTCCTCCGCCAGAGCGCACAGGGGCAGCAGGGCGGCCAGAAGCAGCAGGGCAACGATGCGGGCGAATGCTTTCATGGGTTTCATCCCTTCCTGAAATCAACATAAACAGTACGAAGTACGATTTAACACTATGAATGAATTGACTTCGTACTTTCACAGTAAACGCTTGATGGCTCAGCGGAGCAGGTCGAGCAGGATGCCCTCCGTCAGC
>CAMKAE010000081.1 GCA_946410395.1 uncultured Clostridia bacterium | reverse complement strand
GCTTTTTTCTTTTTGCCCTTCTTCTCTGGCTCCTGGCCGGGCTTGGGCACATGGTATTCCACACCGGGATCGTACTTGACGCTCTCCGGCGGGACCTCCAGCAGCTCCGGGTGCTCCATGCACCGCACGATGTCGGCGAAGAAGCCGGCATAGTGTGCGCCGCCGCAGACGCGCTCGTCGGCGGTGATGCCCATGGGGAGGAAGCGCTTCATCCGCGGAACCCCGTTCTCGACCACGGCGATCTTTTCCACCAGGCCCATCCCGAAGAACAGGCTCACGTTGCCGAAGTTGTAGATGTGGTGGTTGACGTGGTGCAGGCCGATCGACGCGTTGTTGGTGATGAACATGCCCACATAGAAGGGCAGCTCATCGATCAGCACGCCCGGCGCGATGCCGTAGCGGTCCAGCAGCTTGACCAGCGAAGCCACGACGGTGACCAGACCGGGCACCTTGAAGAGCACGTTGACCAGCTTGTCCACGAAGTTGGCTTCCGAGACATCCCGGCTGGCTTCCACCGCGGCGTTGAAGCGGTCCCGGACATCGTAGATGGTGTCCGTGGGGTCAAACTTGATCTTGACGGTGGTCTCGCCGGAATTGGCGTCCTGCGGGTCCTTGAGGATGGTGAAGGCCACGCTGCAGTTGTTGCGGGAGTAGTACTGCTTGTTGAAGATGAAGCGGTTGACCTCCGGGTGCTGACTCACGGCCCGCACATAGGCGGCGATGATGATCTGCATATGGGTCAGCCGCTGGCCCTTGGCCTGCTGCGCGGCGATGTAGCGCGTGGCGGACTCCCAGTCAATGCGGTGCTCGAGAAATACCTGGGCGTCACAGCGCATGGGCATCAGGTACGGGGTGATCTGCACGATGGGATCGATCCCCTTGACCCGACGTCCGTCGTGTCTCCTTCCGAACATGGAATCCCTCTTTTCTGCCCTGTGCGGAATGAATGGATGAATGAATGAAAATGAATGCACGGGACACAGGAATTGTAACAGACCCTTCGCAGAAGGTCAAGCGTTTTTGCGCCGGTAAGCGTGATTACTGCGCGCCGATCATCCGGGCAAAGTTGTAGAAACCCAGGTACCAGACGCCGAAATCGTGGCCGCCGGGGACCAGCTGGAGCACAAAGTTGCTGTCGTCGAGCCGGTCGTTGAGGCTCGGCAGGACTTTCATCGCGGAGGCAGCGCCGACCAGGCTGTCCTCGGTGCCGCAGATGTTGTAGAACATGCGGATGTCATACTCTGGGTGCGTGTTCAGCACCGCCGCCGTGCCATAGGCGCCGTTGTTGGGCGCGGCGGAGAAGGCTCCGTAGGCGCTGAACAGGTCCAGGCACTCGCCGATGCCGATGTTGATGGTCTGCATGCCGCCCATGGACAGGCCGGCCATGGCGCAGCGGCTGCGGTCGGTGATGTCCACGGCGTATTTGGCCGCGACGGCCGGCAGCAGGTCGTTGCGCAGCTCTTTGCCGAAATCGTAGAAGGCGGAGGCGTCGGAGGTGCGGCCGCCACGGCCGTTGGGGGTCACGACGATGAAGGGTTTGATCTCCCCGGTGTAGATCAGGTTGTCCATGATTGCCTTGACCCGCGAGGAATCATTGCTCAGGCCCCACTCGTGCTCGTTGCCGCCAATGCCGTGGCAGAGGATCAGCAGATCGTAGGTCTGGCCGGGATCGTAGCCGTAGGGGAGGTAGACAAAGGCACGCTTCTCATAGGCTTCCCCGTCGTTGCTGTAGTCGTGGGCGGTGTAGTCCAGGGCTTCTACGGTGCCCTCCTGCGCGCAGCGGACCAGGTAGCGGGTGGGAATGGCGTCGTCAAAGGGCGCGGAGTGCTCTGCGCGCAGGGCGGTCTCGAGCGCCTCCAGGGAGGTAAAGGCCTGCCAGGAGGTGAAGGTTCCCTCGCCCTCAAACACGAAGGTAAGGTCGTGAACGCCGTCGATGGCCTTGGTCATCCGGGATTCTTTGGTGATGGGGCTGAAGACGCAGGTGATGAAGGGTGCGCCCTCCGGATCGTCCACATAGACGCGGATGGTCAGCCGCCCCTCGGCGGGGGCCGACGCGATCAGCCGCAGGATGGCGGCACCGTCGCCGAAGTCCATGCCGGCAGCCATCAGTCTGGAACCGGTGTGAACCGCCAGCGTCCCGTCCTCGTTGACGTCCGCTTCGGCGACAGCCATCATCGCGGGCGTGACGGCGGCAAAGGGATCGGCCGCGGGAGCCTCGCCTGATTCAGCCAGCGCAAGACCTGCGCAGAGGAAAAGGACGAGCAGCATGACAGAAAAGCGCTTCATGGACAAATCCTCCTTTTCAACACGGAAAGACACAGTTGGGTGTTTCTGCAAGCATCCTACCATATCTCTCCGGGTGAATCAAGCGCGCCCGGCGGAAGTTGCGCGGCGGCATTGTGAAAAAGCGAAAAATGCGGTATAATGAACAAAAATACGAAACGGAGGGGACATCCATGCACGCGACGGCTTTCGATCCGGCCTGGCTGAAGGATCCCGCGGTTTTCTCGGTGAACCAGCTTCCGCCCTGCTCGGATCACGCGATCTATGCATCCGAAAAGGAGGCGGAGGAGAACCGGTCGGGTCTGGTGAAGAATCTGGACGGACAGTGGCGGGCTTCCTTTGCCCTGAATCTTGCGGAGGCGGACGACGCGCTGCTTGCAGACGGCTCGCGGGACGAGACCCTGGAGCCGCTGGAGGTGCCCGGGGAGTTTCAGCTGCAGAAGCCGGACTGGGATCCGCCGCACTATGTGAACTATCAGTACCCGTGGGACGGTCACGAAGCGCTGGTGCCGCCCATGGTTTCGGATACATACAATCCTACGGTCACCTGCATCCGATGGTTTGCGGTTACGGAGGAAGAACGGGCCTGCGGACGCGCGGTGCTGACCTTCCACGGCGTGGAAGCGGCGGTGGCCGTCTGGCTCAACGGCCGCTTTGTGGGCTATGCGGAGGACAGCTTCACGCCGCACCGCTTCGACGTGACGGCGCTGCTGCACACCGGAGAGAACCGCCTGGCCGCGCGCGTGTTCAAGCGCTGCACGGGCTCCTGGCTGGAGGACCAGGACTTCTGGCGTTTCAGCGGCATCCACCGCAGCGTCACCCTGACGTTCGAGCCGGAGACACACCTGGCGGACATCTTCGTCCGGACACCGCTGACGGACGATTATACCAAGGCCTGGCTGGAAACGGATCTGCGCATCGACCGCCCCATGGGCACCGTGAACCTCTGCCTGACGGACGACGACGGCCGCGTTCTGCTCGAGGCGGAAAAGCCCGCCGCGCAGGCCCTTTCCCTGCGGGAGGCCGTGCCCGGCGTCCGCCTCTGGAACGCCGAGGAGCCGATCCTGTACACGCTCAACGTCATTCTGCGGGATGAAGAAGGAAGGACGGTTGAGATCTCCCGGCTGCGCATCGGCTTCCGGCAGTTCGAGATGAAGGACCGGATCATGTGCCTGAACGGCAAGCGCATCGTTTTCCACGGCGTCAACCGGCATGAGTTTGACGGCAAGCGCGGCCGCGTGATGACGGAAGAGCTGCTGATACGGGACTTCCGCGACATGAAGGGCATGAACGTCAACGCCATCCGGACGTGCCACTATCCCAACACGAGCCGCTTTTATCAGCTGTGCGATCAGTACGGCTTCTATGTGATCGACGAGACTAATATCGAGACCCACGGCACCTGGGCCAGGGAGAATCCCGACGAGATCGCCGTGCCCGCGAGCCGGCCGGAGTGGCGGGACGCGATCCTGGCCCGCGGAAGCGCCATGCAGGAGCGGGACAAGAACCACGCCTGCGTCCTCCTGTGGTCCTGCGGCAACGAGAGCTGGTACGGCGACGATCTTCTGGCGCTGAGCGAGCAGTTCCGCCGGCGCGACCCCACCCGGCTGGTGCACTATGAGGGCTGCTGGCCCAGCAGCGAATACGCGAAGACCAGCGACGTCTATTCCCGGATGTATTACAAGGCCGCGGACATCGAGGCCTATCTGTCCGGGAACCCGGAGAAGCCCTTCATCAACTGCGAGTACAGCCACGCCATGGGCAATTCCTGCGGCGGGATCAGCCTGTACCGGGACCTGGAGGACCGGTATCCCATGTATCAGGGCGGCTTCATCTGGGACTATGTGGACCAGGCCTTGATCACCGAAACGCCGGAGGGGCGCACGCGCCTCGCCTATGGCGGCGACTTCGGAGACCGGCCGACGGACTGGCAGTTCAACACCAACGGCATCGTGCTGGGAGACCGCACGCTGACCCCGAAGGTGCAGGAGGTGCGCCGGGTCTTTGCGGACGTGACCCTGACGCCGGACCGGACGGGCGTCACCGTGACCAATCGGAAGGTTTTTGCGGCGCTGCGCGGGGTCGCGGTGCGCTGGAGCGCGCTGCTGAACCGTGAAACCTGCGCGTCGGGTTTATGCCCGCTGCCGGCGATCGGCCCCGGTGAGCAGACCCATGTGGATCTGCCGCCGGAGAAGATCCCGTTTGATTCGGGCGAGGTCCTGCTGACCTGTGAGCTGGTTGTCACCGAGCATCCGCTGCTGCCCAAAGGACATGTCCTGGCCTTCGGACAGGCCCGTTTCGGCCAGCTGCCCGCAAAGCCGGACGCTGCAGCGCTGACCTGGATCCGCGGAGATCACAACCTGGGCTGCCGCGAGGCCGGCGTGATGATCCGCCGGGAGGAGGGACTCATCTCCCTGCGGGACGCATCCGGCCGTGAGACCCTGCTGCAGCCGCCGCTGCTCTCCCTCTTCCGTGCGCCGACGGACAACGACCGCGGCAATGGCGACGCGCTCCGCCAGGGCATCTGGCACATGGTCAGCCGTTACAGCCGGATGATCCGCGATCGCGAAACGGCAAGCGACATTGTCTGGCGCTATGAGAACACCCTGCTGCCGGACCTGGACCTGAAGCTGTCCATGTCGCCCCGCGCAGACGGCCTGCATGTCAGGCTGGATTGGAAGGGCGTCCGGAATCAGCCCGATCTGCCCGCGCTCGGGCTGGCCTTCCCGGTGGATCCGCGGCTGTGCCATGTGCGGTATTTCGGGCTTGGGCCGGAGGAGAACTATGTGGACCGCTGCGAAGGCGCAATGCTGGGCTGGCATGAATTCGACAGCCTGGAGGCCATGACCCGCTACTGCAAGCCCCAGGAAAGCGGCAACCGGCGGCGCGTGGATGTTCTGCGGCTGACGGATGCGGCCGGGCACGGCATCGAAGTAACCGGTGATGCGCTGGAAATCAGCGTGCTGCCCTATCTGCCGGAGGAGCTGGCCGCGGCACGCCACCCGGACGAGCTGACGCCCGCGCGGACCGTTCTGGATGTCGCGGCCTTCCGCAAGGGCATCGGCGGCGACGACAGCTGGGGCGCGCCGGTGCTGCCGCAGTTCACTTATCCGGCCGACCGGGACTACAGCCTCGCATTCGTGATCAGAGGCATCTGAGACGCGCTTGCCGCGGAGGATGGTCCATGAGAGTAAACTTTGAAACGGAACGCCTGCTCATTCGCCCCCTTGTCCCGGATGACGCGGAAGCGGCATTTCGCTGGTGCGGGGATCCGAACGTAAACATGTATATGATCTATCCGCTGTACCACCGGGCGGAAGATGTCCGCGCGTGGCTGGAGGGCCGGGATGTGGACGATCCGGACAACTATGACGAGGGAATCTGCCTGAAGAGCACGGGTGAACTGATCGGCAGCGGCGGCATGCGATACTGTCCGGAGCGCAACGCATGGGAAATCGGATACAATATCCGGGCGGATCAATGGGGACACGGATATACCGGAGAATACCTGACCGCGCTGCTGGATGTGATCCGCAAAGACCGCCCCGTGGAGGCGATCGACGGGATTTTTGCGGCTGAAAACAGCAAAAGCCGCCGGGTGATGGAAAAGCTCGGAATGGTCTATGTCCGGGATACCAGCTTTGACAAGCTGGACGGAAGTCAGACGTTTCCGGCAAAGTACTATCGCCGGAACCTTCTCCAGCCTGCGGAGCTGTGCATGATCTGCGAACGGATGGCGATTATCCGGAACGGATCAAACCCGTATTTTGTCAGGGAACTGGAAACGGGCTATGTCGTGATCGGAGACCACCAGCGCTTTGAAGGGTATACGCTCCTGCTGTGCAAGGAACACGCGACGGAGCTGAGCCAGCTGGCCCCGGATTTCCGGACTGCGTTTCTGCGGGACATGGCGCTCACAGCCGAGGCGGTTGAACGGGCATTTCATCCGGACAAGCTGAATTATGAACTGCTGGGCGCGGGAAAAGGACGCCACATGCACTGGCATATCTTTCCGCGAAGGAACGGCGATACCCCGAAGCCCGGCCCTGTCTGGCAGGCCCAGGATCTGCATGATGACCGCTACCTTCCGACAGCGGAAAAGCTGGAAGAATTGAAAGCGGCGCTGAAAAAAGAATTGGATCGGCTCTGCGGATCATAACATGCTGATCCGAGAATCGTATGAGACAGGAGGTCTTCAAAGTGTTTATTGCGGATACGCACTGTGATACGCTCTATGCGATGGGTGTTCAGAATCTGCCTGCGGAAAAATTGATGGTGACGCCCGAGCGCATGCGCAAAGGCGGCATCTCGCTGCAGACGCTGGCCCTGTGGACCGGGACGAAAGGCAACAAAGGAGATGTAGCGGGCACTGTCGGAAAGGAACTTGCCGCGCTGCCAAAGCTGACCGACGCCGGCATCCGCAAGGTCGACGCGCCCAGGGAAGCCTTGGCGGGCGGCGAGCCGTGTTGCATGCTCAGTGTGGAGGGTGGCGAGGTCTTTGAGCCCGGCCTCGCGACGGTGGCGGAATACCGGGCTAAAGGCGTCCGGATGGCGGCCCTGCTGTGGAACAACGAGAACGCCATCGGCTATCCCGCCAAGTCGGGCGACAGCCAGGGCCTGACGGCGTATGGGCTTGCGGTGGCCCGGGAGATGCAGCGCCTGGGTATGGCGGTGGACACCAGCCACCTCAACGAGGCCGGCTTCTGGGACCTGATCAACCGGACGGATGTGCCGCCGCTGGCGTCGCACTCCTGCTGCCGGGCGCTTTGCGATCATTTCCGCAACCTGACGGATGCCCAGATCAAGGCCCTGATTGCAGGCGGCGGCTATATCGGCGTCAACTTCTACCCGAGCTTTCTCAGCGCGGACGGCCGGGCGGACGCCGCCCGGGTCGCGGAGCACATCGATCACATCTGCCAGCTGGGCGGCGCTGGCATCGTGGGCTTCGGCTCCGACTTTGACGGCATCGAGACCACGCCCTCCGACATCCGCAACGCCGAAGAGGTGCCGAACCTGCTGCAGGCCCTGCGCGACCGGGGCTACAGCGAGCAGGACATCGAGGGCATCGCCGGCATGAACCTGGTGCGTTATTTTGACCGAATCGCCTGATGTGCATATGAAAAACGCCCCGCGGGGCGTTTTCTGTTGGGGCGGATCAGCCGATGATCTCGCCTTTGGCGTTGAACAGGGGCAGCTTCTCCAGGTAAATCAGGTCTTTGCGGTCCTGGGCGTCGCCCTCGGCCAGGATGGCCATGCGGCCCACAATGTTGCCGCCGGCGGTTTCCACCAGGGTCTCCAGCGCCTTGAGCGATTCACCGGTGGAGATCACGTCGTCCACCACTAGGATGCGCTTGCCCTTCATCAGGGCAGCGTCCGCGCCGTCGATGTACAGGCGCTGTACGCCCGCGGTGGTGATGGAGCGCACCTCCGCGTGGACCACATCCTGCATGTAGAGCTTGACGCCCTTGCGGGCCAGCATCCACTTCTTGTCTCCGTGCTGGCGTGCCATCTCGTAGGCCAGCGGGATGCCCTTGGACTCAGCCGTGATCAGGTAGTCGTATGCCGGGGCCTTTTCCAGCAGGGCCTTGGCGCAGGCTTCGGTCAGCTCGCAGTCGCCGAAGATGACGAAGGCGCCGATGTACAGCTCATCGTTGACTTTGCACAGGGGAAGGTCGCGCTTGACGCCCGCGACGGTCATGGGATAGGTCATCATCGGAATTCAATCCTCTTTCGTTTCAGAATTGGGCAGACAGGCTGTCTGCTCTCATTTTAGCCCAGAGCAGTGGAAATGTCAACGCCGGAAGCGCAGAGAAAAACCGCTGCCCGATGCGGACAGCGGAATGTGTTCTGATCAGCGGCGGACTTCCTTGATACGCGCTGCCTTGCCCTGCAGAGACCGCAGGTAGTAGAGCTTGGCGCGGCGCACTTTGCCGTGACGGATCACTTCGATGCGGTCCACACGGGGAGAGTGCAGCGGGAATGTACGCTCCACGCCGATGCCGTAGGAAACACGGCGAACGGTGAAGGTTTCGCGAACGCTGCCGTTGCGCTTGGCGATCACGGTGCCTTCAAAGGCCTGCAGGCGCTCGTGGGTGCCCTCAACAACCTTGACCCATACGCGGACGGTGTCGCCGATGAAGATCTTCGGACGATCATTGCGCAGCTGCTGGGCTTCGATGGTGCGGATGATTTCGCTCATGGTCTGGTCCTCCTTCCCTCATAGACGTTCGTATCCGGCTCGTGCGCTCACAGGTCGCACTGATCTCCGGACAGCGGACCGCCCGTTGTCACAAATCGCAGTATACCACACAACGGGTGAGGGACGCAAGGGCTTTTTGCAAATTTTTTTGCTTTTTCCCGCGCCGTTGACCGCTGCTGGGACATCAGCCCAGGGTGACGACCACGTCGTGCTTCTTTCCGTCGGCGAAGACCGGCAGCACATTGCCCGCGATGGCCTTGCCGTCCACGGTTACCGTCTTCACGCCGCGGCAGACGTGGGCCGCGTTGTCGATGCGGATATCATAGGTCGCGCCGCGGAAGCGGCGGGACACGCTGTAGCCGTCCCAGGTGTGGGGAATGCAGGGGTCGATCTTCAGGCCGTCCCAGTCGGGCTTGATGCCCAGGATGTAGTTGGAGATGACGTAGAAGTTCCAGGCGGCGGTGCCCGTCAGCCAGGAGTTCTTGGCCTGGCCGAAGTTGGGCGCGTCCTTGCCGGCGATCATCTGGGAGTAGACATAGGGCTCCATCTTGTGCAGCTCGCTGATCTCCTCGCGCCAGGCGGGAGCGATGCGGCTGTAGAGGTCGAAGGCCCGGTCGCCGTGGCCCACCACGGTCTCCGCCGCAATGATCCAGGGGTTGTTGTGGCAGAAGATGCCGGCGTTTTCCTTGTAGCCGCAGG